>JAFYGL010000156.1 GCA_017543165.1 Victivallales bacterium
AACTGTGACGTAGGGAATGAAAGCCGTAAACGGTGATTGCCCTGGTGCGTCCCTCAACATTTACGGAGGTTTTCAAGCCAATCCATTTCAGAACCCGCAGCACATCTATATTGACCAGACCGTTGCCGATGTTCTTGCCTTTTGCATCCACCTTGTTGTACCTTTCTGCGACATTAGGACAGACATAGCCGTAGTCGTCGGTCTTCCAGGCAAGTGCCTCATTCAGAACTGTCAGCAGCTGAGGTGCGATGGGTATGGTGACATCCTTGCCTGTCTTGAACTGCTTGCACTCGATTTTCCTCTGTGCCAGATTCACCTTTGACCAACGAAGCAGCACGCAGTCTTTCAAACGCTGGCCAGTGTATAGTCCGAGGTAGTATATGACCTTGATCTCCTGCTTGTTTTTCACCTTGAATTTGGGATTCTCCAAAGCCTCCATCAGAGCTTTTTCCTGCTCATGGGTGAACGACATGCGGCGAACACCGATGTCCTGCTCCTCGCGTGGCTTTCGCAGAAGTGTCCTTGAGGCAAACGGATTCTCGGCATCATTGCAATACTCTTTGAGAACATTGAAGATTTTGCGAAGACGAAGCACTCTTCGATTGTGTGTGTCCACTGCGATGTTCAAGGTCTTCATGTGCTTTGTAAACCCCAGCGCATCCTCGTATGTAATGGTGTGGAGTTCACGGAGCGGGTCGCCTATGAAATCCACGAAATCCTGGAACGTCGATTGATAGGACATTTGCTCGTGTATGGTGGCTGGCATGGCACGGTCTGGAGAGACAGAGTATTTCTCCCAGGCACTGCCAAGAGTGAGACGCATGATACGACCTGCAAGCTGACGGGCGTTCTTCACATGTGCCGCAACAATCTCTACAGTTGTCGCCTGCAATGTCGGCAGCAGCCGATGATACTCCTTTAAGGCCTTTTCGTAATCGTCCGTCTTGAGATTGACGTTCTTGCGCTTGCCGTTTATCTGGTAGCGGAGATAGTAGTTTCCCCCTTCCTTGACTTGATAGATTGTGCCGAGTGGTAGTTTTTCCTTTTCCTGTTCCATGCGTTTCTTTTTTCTGCCCATGACGCGGTTCTCCTGACATTGCGAAGCCAGTGATACCGATTGAGACCAATATAGGGCATTTTAGCACGAAAAAAAGCACTGAATGCCAAATAACGGCAAAAAACAGTGCTTTTTCTACTTAAATCTGGTGGAGCATATCGGGCTCGAACCGATGACCTTCTGCATGCCATGCAGACGCTCTAGCCAACTGAGCTAATGCCCCTTGTTAAGAAATTGCGCTTAATATACGCATTATCGCCGAAAATGCAAAGCGACTAGTCGCAGATTTCGCCAATTTGATATTCAATTGCGCCAGTCAAGCAGCTTCTTGTATGAAAGCCTGCCGCCGAAGATGTCAAGCGCACTGCCCACGGTAAAATCAACACGTCCATTGCCCGCACTGTTGAGCAATTCTATATCCTCCACGCTTGAAATGCCGCCAGCATACGTCACTGGCATTGGCGAACATTGGGCGAGCAACGCCACAAGCCTGGCGTCAATGCCGCCTTGCTTGCCCTCCATGCCGACGGCATGCACCAGCAATTCATCGCAGTAATCCGCCAGGCATGCCAAGTTCTCCCTGGAAAGCGTATATTTGCAGATTGACTGCCATCTGTTGCATGCCACATGATACTCGCCATCCACAAGAATGCAGCTCAAATCCAGAACCAGCCTGTTCCGCCCCGCGGCCTTGCTCATTGCGGCAAGCCTGTCCATATTTAGTTCGCCGTCCGTAAACAGCCATGACGTGACAATCACATGTGACGCGCCTGCGTCAAGCCATCTGGCGCAGTTGTCTGGCGAAAGCCCGCCGCCGATTTGCAGCGTGCCAGGCGCGGCGGACAGCGCCTGCATTGCGGCCTCCTCATTGCCAGGGCCAAGCATGATGACATGCCCGCCAGAAAGTCCGTCTTCCTTGTAGAGAGTGGCATAGAAGGCAGGCGACTTTTCCGACACGAAATTGGTCTTTGCCGTGCCGTCATCCCTCAATGTGGAGCCCACGATTTGCTTGACTTTCCCCTGGTGGAGGTCTATGCATGGTCTGAAGCGCATTCTAACATTTCCCTGTGCAGTCAAACACCTTGATAAATGCATCCAGCAGGAAGAAGAACCAGAGTACGCAATTTGCGGTCACGACGACCGCCACCGCCGCGCTGCCCAGGTCCTTGGCATGCTTTGCCAGTTCGTTGTAATCAGGCGAGACCAGGTCCACAATCGCCTCAATTGCGGTATTCAGCAATTCAGTCGCCATGACCAGCAGCCACGCAGCCACCAGAACTGCGGCCTTTGGCATTGAAAACCAATCCAGAAAATAGAACAGGCACGCCATTGCGAGCACAATCACGCCGCAAATGCATTCCATGCTGAATGCGGTTTCCTTGATTGCGACCTTCAAGCCATTCCAGGAATAACCGAATGCGTCAAATATATGCTTAATCCCCTTGGATTTTGGAATAATCGCTGGTCTCATTTGTCCAATTGCCTCATTTCCTCAAGAAAACTCTCCATGTCCTCCCTGGTACCCATGGTAACCCTGATGAATTCTGATATGCGGGGAAGATTAAAATATCGCACAATGAAGCCATCTTTCCTAAGCTCGGTGAAAATCTCCGAGGCTGGCCTGTTGGGCTTCACAAAAATGAAGTTTGATTGGGAAGGCAACACCTTGCATCCCATCTTGCGCAG
>JAFYGL010000157.1 GCA_017543165.1 Victivallales bacterium
CATGGTATGCGGCAGCGGGCATGGCGGCTGGGTGCAGGGCAAGGATGGCGATGTATGGCAGTTCTATACCTGCGTATGCCGCAGAACCCATTAGTTCGAGCGCAGAATCGGCATGGACAAGGTGCACTTTGATGCCAATGGCGATGCGCATGTGGATGTAACATCTACGCCACAGTCCGTTTCTCAAGGTGATTTGGGGCTTGTGCCTGTTTCTGTGAACAAGCGTATTGCTGCCTCCAGTTTTGAAGGCGCAAACTATCCAGCCTTTGCCTGCGATGAATGCACCCATACCTGGTGGGCGCCTGACAAGTCGGATGCCTTGCCGTGGATTGAGGTAAACTGCCGCGCCGAATACGATTTCCAGGCACTCCAGATTTGCTGGGCGGAATTGAACCTGGATTTCAAGGCGGGCATCTGCCCTGAACCTGTGCGTTTTCTGGTTTCATTCTACGATGCCGATGGCAGGCAGCAGGAGGAAACTTTGTCATTCAAGGACAATAAAGTGGACAATCTCATTGAATTTTTCACGTTCAAGCCTGTGCATGCGCAGACTGTACGTATTACATTATTGCCCTCAAAAAATGGCATAAGGCATGGCGTTACGGAATTGACCGTGTTCGCACTGCCGATTCCACCAAGTTCAACGGGGGCTAATAAATATGTCTGAAACAAGCGACAAAACTGACAATCGTGAGAAGTTCGCTTCTCGCATAGGTTTCATTTTGATGACGGCGGGCTGCGCCATTGGTCTGGGGAATGTATGGCGTTTCCCGTATATTACTGGAAACTATGGCGGCGCTGTATTTGTGCTGATATACCTGTTGCTGTTGCTGCTTATCGGCTTTCCGGTCATGGTGGCTGAACTTGCCTTGGGCCGCGCTTCGCAAAGCGATTTGCCTGGCGCATGCAAGGCATTGTCCCCTGACAGAAAAGGGAAAATCTGGCCCGCAATAGGAAATGTTGTATTTCTTGGCAATTTTGTTCTACTTATGTTCTATACCGTAGTCTCTGGCTGGATGCTGTCTTACTGCTGGAAATACTGCTGTGGAGGCATAGAGCAGTCACTGGATACGGCAAAGCACTTCGGTGATTTCATGGCGAATTGGAAGAATATGCTTTTCTTTGATTTGCTGGGCATTGCGATAACGGCGGCTGTGTGCGGTATGGGAGTGCGCAAGGGTATAGAAAGGGCAATGAAACTGATGCTTGGTGGCCTTTTCATATTGGAAGTGGTGATGCTGCTTTGCGTCCTTGGCTACGATGGCGCGTTCAATGGCGTCAAATTCTTCCTGGCGCCTGATATGGCGCATCTGGGCAATGCAGGCATCTGGCCCGCAATACATGCTGCCATGATGCAGGCTTTCTTCACGCTGAGCCTGGGCATTGGAAGCATTACAATCTGCGGCAGCTATATTGGGAAGGACAGGTCGCTGGCAGGAGAGGCAACAATCATCATTGCTCTGGACACGATTGCGGCAATCCTCTCTGGCCTCATCATATTCCCTGCCTGCTTTGCCTTCAATGTGCAGCCTGACCAGGGTCCTTCGCTCATATTCATAACATTGACAAAGGTGTTCCAGAATCTGCCAGGCGGACACTGGATTGGGCTTCTGTTCTTCATTTTCATGAGCGTGGCGGCTCTTTCCACGCTGATTGCGGTTGGCGAGAACATAGTCGCATACATTATGCGCGTTCTGGATTGTTCCCGCATAAAGGCGGTGCTGTTGTTTAGCGTCCTGGTGGCAGTGCTGTCACTGCCTTGTCTCTTCGGTTTCAATCTCCTTGCATTTGTGCAGCCCATGGGCAAGGGCAGCAGTATCCTGGACCTGGAGGATTTTATCGTAAGCGACAACCTGCTGCCTCTTGGCTCCTTTGCAATG
>JAFYGL010000158.1 GCA_017543165.1 Victivallales bacterium
ATCACCTTGCGCCTCCACTCGCAATTGCCGTCGTCTGATTCACTTTCCACCGCTGGAATTGAAGACAAGTCTCCCCATTTCGGGTCCACGTTCATCTTCAGCGTCTCCTCACCAGCGGCCGTGGAACTGCATACCAATGGGAAACGGCGCTTGTCCAGGCTAATATCACTTACCAGCCAGTTGTGAATGCCAAACGCCCCAACGAAGGAAGGTATTGACATATATGCACACTTGTTTTTCACCAGCACAAACTTCTTTGCCTCAAATGCCAAAGTCACGCCGAAAGGCTTGCTTACATCGCGTATGTTCTCTGGCCTGACTTCAAGGCTGAGCACCCGCCCGCCAGGAACCGTCCTCTTCAAGGCACGCTCAAAGAAATTCCTGCGCTCCTCCTCGGGCCATTCAGCAAAGCTGCCGCGATAGACATTGTCGTTGATGCCAGTGAAGTCAATTGTGACCAAGCCATGCAAGGAGCCCTCCGCATTCACATCGCACTGCATGTCAATCCTGGTAAGGTTTTCGTCGGCAGGGCGCACAGGCGAGGTCCTCAAGGTGTCCCCTTCAGGCGTCGCCACAAGATAGCTCTTGTTGTCAAGGTACGCAGGAAGCCAGTCAGCAGTATTCTCATCAGTGGAATCCAGCAGTCTGTACGGCCCGTCCTTGGTGCGAATGGCGGTAATGGCATGGTTGAAGAACGGCTGCGGCACCTCCACATCCTTCTTTGGGCCTGAATGAATCAGCACGGGGAACGCCTCGATTCCCGCGCCGCGAAGCATGGCTGTCAGCAATGCGGCCTTGTCCCTGCACACACCATGCCTCTTTCCGAATGTCACCGCCGCGTCGTGGGGTTCGTAGCCAGGCGCCTCGGTCTCCGTGGTCTCGCCCATATAGCGTATCTCCTGTGAGACAAAGGTGAATATCCTCCTGGCCTTGTCCATCTCGTCAATCGCGCCCTTGGTCAGTTCCTTTATCTTCGCCTCCATTTCAGGACTGCACTTGAAATGCGGCTCGGAGAGTTTCCAGTACCAGCTGGAGATGTCCTCCCACTTGTCTATGTTGCTCAGCAAAAGGCGCTGGACGCATGTGTACATCCTCGGCATCTTTGGCTCTGGAATGGCAAGAGGCACATTGGCGGCTTTCCATGTATGCAGCGAAGAGCCGTCCTTCTGCTCCTTCACATCATAAGTCACAGTGCCTTTCACTGGAGACAGGACGCGCTTGTGCTTCAAGGGCAGATTGGGAGCCGTCTTGACCTGAATGGTGGTGCTTATGATCGGCGCGTCATATTCCAGCACATAATATTCCCCAAATGCGCCTGGCATCCTGACCTTGTACTCGTCCTCCCTCACAACGTAGCGAACAATGTCATTCACGTTCAAGCCAGGTATGCTGGCCGAAAGCACCTTGTGGTTCGGGTCATAGATGTTGCTTCCCATCTGGCTCTGGTCTATGCTTTCCTTGC
Source organism: Victivallales bacterium (assembly GCA_017543165.1). The sequence continues at coordinate 1,463 of JAFYGL010000158.1, forward strand.
AGACCGCCTTGGGATCAATGTCGCGCACCTTGCCATCTGGAGATATGACCTGTATCAAAGTGAACTCGGCTGTGGAATATGCCTTGCTGTAGTATGTCCGCAACACCCGATGCTGCTTGCGTCCCGCCTCCGTCAATATCTTCACAGCCGTGTCGTCAATGCTGACATGGGTTGCATCATTCCTGTATTCCAAAGTGATCTTGTTGTCAATTATGGCATAATCAGCATTGGGATACTTGCCACTGCTGACATTCCTTCCTTCAATGACAAGCTCTTCTACATTCAGCAAACCCTGTGCAAAAACAATCAGTCCCCAAAAAGCAAAAAACAAACAAATGCGTCTTTTCATAGCGCACTCCCTATATTAACAATCAACAATATTCTTTTTAAGAAAAAAACGGCAACATCAGTGTTGCAGAAGAACGCCTTTGCCAATCTTGTGGGAAACTCGGTAGATGTTGTTCGCCTCAGGCAAAATCGCTCTCAATGTCTTGGCTCTGGCGGCATCCGAGGGATGTGATGCAAGAAAATCGCTTGGAAAACCTGTACGTCCAGTCCTGGCGAAACGCTGCCAGAAATCAATTGCGCATTGCGGGTCATACCCTGCCTGCGCCATCATTATCATGCCAATCCTGTCTGCGGAATACTCATGCTTGCGTGAATATGGCATAAGGAACCCCACATTGGAAATACCTGAATATGCCGCCATGATTATGTCCTTCTTGCCAGCCTTGGCCTGCTCCAGGGCAGCCGACAATGCGGAGCGTCCCATGTCCACCACATATCTTTCAGTGGAGCGTTCCGCGCTGTGCCGTGCTATCACGTGTGCCATTTCGTGGGCGATGACAGCGGCCAGTTCCGCCTCATTGTCAATATGCCTGAAAAGCGCATCGAAAACCGCCACTTGACCGCCAGGAAGGCTGAAGGCATTCGGCTCGTCGGATGAGAGCAGCATGAAGGTCCACTCATGGCCGAAGTCGCCATTGCTCAGCAGAGTCGCCTGCACCTTGTCCACAAGCCATTTCAAATCCGAGTACTTGCTGGGCTTGTGCTTTTTAAGCGTCTCGGTCCAAAGCAGAGCGGATTGCTCTTTTTCCTCTTCAACAGAACCAACGATGAGCTGGCTTCTTCCAGTCACTGGCTCCACAACGCAGGAAGCAAGCAGCAGCAAGGCAGTCAGGCTCAATGACAAAAACAAAAACTTTCTCGACATATTTACAACTACAATCACTGGACGTATGAATTGCGCAGATCAAGAATCCGCACTTGCTGGAATGCATTGCCGTTGAAATGGTTGACATGCGGCGTATATACCACGTCCCATGGCGGCGGCGGGAAGTCCTGGGGCTGCCGCGCAAAGGCAATGAACTGTATGTGGGCGCCAGACAGGTCATATACGCTGCCGCGCGAATGGTTTGCGCCTGCGGGACGAATATTGTCAGGATACACTCCTCTGGAAATGAACACTGGCTCTGGATTGCCATGACCAAATGGCTCCAGCATCTTCAATTCCTCGAAGAAGAACCTGTCCAGTTCGCTGAACATTACCTCGCCACATACATTCAGCTGCGGCTTCATGGATTCTATGCCGAGCACACGCTTCACCGCGTCGTCGAACTGGCGGCAGAAATCATCCAGTTTGTCCTCCGTCAACGACAGGCCCGCCGCCATCGCATGGCCGCCAAAGCGTATCAGGGAATCGGAGCACTCGCCCAGCAAATCAACCAGGTTCAGGCGCCGTATGCTGCGTGCCGAACCAGTGAACTGCCCGCTGGGATCCCTTGTCAAGACCACGGACGGGCGATGATATCTGCGTGTCAGGCGACTGGCCACGATACCCACCACGCCCTGGTGCCAGTTGTCACTCCACACCACCAGCGAGCGTATGGTCTTAAGGTCGCATCTGCGGGCAATCTGCTCCTCAGCGTCCTTAACCACGGCTTCCTCAATAGTCTGCCTTTCCTTGTTCTGCTGGTCAAGCACCCTGGCCAGTTCCGAGGCGGTCACCATGCTGGATGATTCCAGCAGGCGCAAACTGTCAGTCGGGTCTCCCATTCTGCCAGTGGCATTGATTCTTGGGGCAAGCCTGTATGTGATGTCAGGCGTTGAAATCTCATCCGTCACGCCTGCGATTTCGCAGAGTGCGTGCATTCCAGGACGCCTCTGCTGCGCCAGGATTGCAAGCCCGTGTTTGACCAGCACCCTGTTTTCATGCAGCAGCGGCACAATGTCCGCCACAGTGCCCAATGCCACCAGGTCAAGCCCCTGGGACAAATCCGTGTCCTCGCCGCCGAAGTTCATCTCATGGCCATATTTGAGGAAGGCCTGGCATACCTTGAACGCCACGCCGACACCCGCCATTTCCTGTATTTCCGCAGGTGCGCCTGGCAGTTTTGGGTCCACCACGGCAACCACCTCCAATGGCTCGGCCCCTGGCGTATGGTGGTCTGTGATAATCAAATCCAGCCCCATTTCCTTCGCCATTGCCACCGCTTCATAACTGGTGATGCCGCAGTCCACGGTGATGAGCAAGTCCTTGGAAGTGGCATTCGCCTTTGTGATGGATTCTGGCGTCAGGCCATAGCCATCGTCAATGCGGTGGGGCAGATAGCACTCCACTTTGCCGCCGTTGCGCCTCAGCACCCAGGCAAGCAAGGCTGACGCCGTGATGCCGTCCGTATCGTAATCGCCATGGATTATGATGCGCTGGCCGTCATGTATCGCTTTCCACAGCCGTTCCGACGCCTCCCGTGTGCCTGGCAACAGAAACGGATTGCCTATGCTATCCAGCGACGGATTGAGAAAATCGTAAACCTTGTCTGGCGAAATGCCCCTGTTGTCCAGCACCAGGGCAATGGGCCTTGTCACATTCGCCTCGTCAATGAGAGCCTTCAGGCGGGCCTCATTGTTCTGAGCAATCTCCCACAAATAATCTTCCATTGTTCCTTCCTATTTTACATTATTAATACACACGTGGGAAATATATGCCCTTTTGCAAATCTTGCACTATGAAAAAACAAAAAAAGTTCCA
>JAFYGL010000159.1 GCA_017543165.1 Victivallales bacterium
ACCCCCGAACTTGGGATTTATTTGACTGGCTATGGCCGCCCAGAGCGCCTGGCGACGGAGGTGCATTCCCCGCTGACTGCGGTTGCGATGTATTTGAGCGACGGTGCCAAGGAGGTTGCCGTGATTGGCCTGGACTGGTGCTTTGTGGACTGGGAATTGACGAAGTACATTCGCGCCGCCATCACCGAGGCCACTGGAGTTCCTGTCCAGAATGTAAATCTTTGCTGTTCCCATACCCATTCCGCGCCGCATACGACATATATGCGCACACTTGGGCGTGTTGCAGTGGATCCTGAAAACAAGGGCGTTGAATACACTAAGAACTCTGCACCTTTGATTGCCGATGCTGTGAAACGCGCCAAGCAGGCGGCTCGTGAATGCAACGTGGGCTTCGCCGCTGGAAAGACGAAGACGGGCATTTCGCGCCGCGGCATGAACGAGGAAGGCAAGGTCACGGGCTTCATCGGTGACCCCGATTTGATGTACGATGACAATATGACCACCGCACTCTTCATTGACAGCGAAACAAAGGAGACGCTCGGCATCATGGTGCATTGCAGTGCGCACAATACTGCAATGGGCGGATCATCTGCCATTTCCAGTGACTGGTGCGGCGTGATGAAAAAGCGCATTGCTGACCGATACAAGGTGCCAGTTATCTTCATTAACGGTGCATTGGGCGACGTGGGCCCCAGGACTAGCCGCTGGATTGAATACACTTCCTGCAAGGGATTTTCCGCTGGCGGCGGCGACGGACAGGCTTCAGCAGAGGAAGTGGGCTATCGCGCGGCGGCTGATGCTCTTAGGCTGCTGGAGGACATCCGCGACTTCCGCAAGAACCTGCCGCTGGATTGCCAGAATGTTACCATTCAATTGCCCCAGGCCATTCCGATGACGGAGGATGAGGCAAAGGAAATCCTGCAGAAATACGATGCACAGACCGACAAGGAAGTGGAGCCGCCAGTGGATTACCAGTTGGCGAAGATTGCCCTCGAAACCTGGAAGAAGCCATTGGAGTCAACATTCGAATTCGAACAGACACTTGTTTCCTTTGGCCCAGTGGCGCTGTGCCCATTCCCGTTTGAGATGTTCTCCATCTTCTCGTTGAGATTGCGCAAGTTCGGGCCATTCGAATACAACTTGCTTTCCAGCAACACCAATGGACGCAATGCATACATGCCAGACCGCGGCTCCATTGCCAATGGCGGCTATGAGGTTACATGCCGCAAGACGGTGCGCCCATACGTGCTGGAACCAGAGGCAGGCGACCTGGCAGTGGTCCAGACACTGAAGGCGCTGCGAGGCATGTTCAAGGGCTAACTGCGCAAAGGGACGAAAGGAGCCGCGTAGCGGCGACGGAAGCTATCCGTGGGTGGAGCGAGCGCCGCAGGCGCGAGCGAAACCCACGGATATGCCAGTCAAAAGTCCAAGCCGCGTTAGCGGCGGCAGAACGGAAACGCCCTGCAAAAAGTCCATTGAAATGTTTGTGATTTTTGTTTGACTTTGCGTATGCAAATGGTATGTTATGCCCAATTTTTGTTCTTAAGTGACAAGAACCGAAACTGTTGGTGTGATTGCATATCCAAATCGGACGCGTAGGCTATGCCAGATGAGTTACATCATGAGCAGGTCTTGAAGGCGAAGTCGGAGTTGCGCAGGCGTATTCGCGGGCAGTTTGTCCCGAAGGTGTTTGATGCTGGGCTTTGGCTGAAGCATTTCAAGGCGCTGGATGGTGACTATGCATGCCTGGTGGGTTATATGCCGATGGCGGACGAGCCTGATTGCAGGGGAATACTTGAATACTGGCTACATAAAGGGAGGACTGTTTATTTGCCAGTGTTCGAGAAGGAAAAGGGCGTTTACGGGCTAGCGCGGGTAGGCGGTCTTGGTGGCGAATGGCTTTGTGCTGGCAAATACGGCATAGCCGAGCCACTGCCTAGCCTGCCTAGAATGGAGGCTCCATTCCGTTTTGAGGGCGGAGGCATCTGGCTTGTGCCAGGTCTGGGCTTTGCGAGGAATGGCGGGCGCCTGGGCAGGGGAGCTGGATATTATGACAGGCTTCTGGCTGGGAGCAATGCGCTGAAGATAGGGCTCGCATACGAGGAGCGCGTGTTTGAAAGGCTTCCAGCCGAGGAGCACGATGTCAGAATGGATTATCTGCTGACGGAGACGGGTCTTGCCAAGGTCAACTAGCGAGGCGATGTAATTGCCTCTTGATAAATCAGGGACGTGGTTCCTGGAAGGAAAACAATTTTCTATGTCAATTCCAAGTAGTGTTTGCCTCTTTGGGAAAGGGGCGTTGGCGGTGCCGTTGGCGCAGCTTGCCGAGAGCGGAGGCCAAGAGAGGGTCTGGCTGCAGATTCTGCCTTATTTTGTGGTCGTGGTGTTCAGCGTTCTTCTTGGCTTCATCATTGCGAAGTGGAGCAGGCGGGATGCGGACAAGAAGCTCCTTGAGGGCGCCCATGAAGAGGAAAAACTGATTAAGGAGAAGGCGGCCCTTGAGGCTGAGACCATTATCAAGGAGGCAAAGGTCAAGGCCAAGGAAGAACTAATCACCATGCGCGACCAGTTTGAGAAGGACACTGCGGACAGGCGCCGCGAGGTCCAGAAACTGGAAAGCAGGCTTAGTTCCCGTGAAGACAATCTGGACAAGAAGCAGGAGCAGCTGGAGCAGCGCTCTCTGGAATTGGACAGGCAGGACAAGGAGCTCAAGGCCAGGTCCCTTGCCATGAAAGGCAAGGAGGATGCCCTGGCGGAACGGGTTTCCAAGCAGATAGAGGAACTGGAGAAGGTGGCGAATCTGACGCAGGAAGAGGCGCGCACCCAGTTGCTGGAGAAGCTGGAAGGCACTATGGAGGCCGAGCGAGGCGTGCTCATCCGTCGTTTCCAGGAGGAGAACAAGCAGATGCTTGCAACAGAGGCGCAGGAGATCATGGTCAATGCCATGCAGCGCTATGCGGGAGATTGCGCCTACGAGCATACGACCTACACGATTCCAATCCCCAATGACGAGATGAAGGGGCGCATCATCGGCAGGGAAGGCAGGAACATCCGCACCATCGAGGCGGCCACAGGCGTGAACGTGCTGATAGACGATACGCCTGAAGCCGTGGTGATTTCCTGCTTTGACCCAGTCCGCAGGGAAATTGCGCGCCTCACCATGGAGAAGCTGGTGTCTGACGGGCGCATACACCCTGCCCGCGTGGAGGAAATCGTGGCCAAGATGAAGAAGGATGTGGAGGCGGAGATACACAAGGCAGGTCAGGAGGCTGTGGCAAAGACAGGCGTGACCAGGCTGCGCCAGAACATCATCCAGTTGCTGGGGCGCCTCAAGTACCGCTACAGTTTCTCCCAGAACGTGCTCATGCACTCCATTGAGGTGTCGTCCATGATGGGCGCGATTGCCGCGCAGCTGGGATTGGACGAGCGCAAGGCGCGCCGCGCAGGTCTGCTGCATGATATCGGCAAGGCGGTGGACCATGAAGTTGAAGGCACCCATGCCATGATTGGCGCGGATTTGCTGAAGCGTGCAGGCGAGGAGGAGGACATCATCAATGCGGTGGCCGCGCACCATGAGGAAGTAGAGAAGACCAGCCTTTTGGCGATACTGGTACAGATATGCGATGCCTTGAGCGCCAGCAGGCCAGGCGCCCGCTCCGAGACCACCGAGTTGTACTTGAAGCGCCTGGAGCAGCTTGAGGCAATCGGCAATTCCTTTGAGGGCGTCGAGAACTGCTATGCGATCCAGGCGGGCAGGGAACTGCGCGTGATAGTCATGCCTGAGAAGGTAAGCGAGGAAAAGGCGGCAGTCCTGGCCCATGACATGGCGGAGCGCATAGAAAAGGAGATGCGCTATCCAGGGCAGGTCAGGGTTTCGATCATACGCGAGACACGCGCCGTGGACTACGCAAAATAATATTGTTCTTCTTGGGAGTTTTTGGCATATATGGCGAGAGCGGCGTTGTTGGTGCTGGCTGCTGGATTAGGCAGCCGCTATGGTGGAATTAAGCAGATGGACCCCGTTGGGCGCAACGGGGAATTTGTGCTGGACTATTCGATTTTTGATGCAGTCAGGGCAGGGTTTGACCAGGTCGTGCTGGTGATACGCCAGGAATTGGAGGAGCCCCTTCGCGAGCATTTTGCCGCGCTGTCCCGCAAGGTGGACATACGTTATGTGGTGCAGGACATGAATGATTTGCCAGCAGGCTTCAACTGCCCTGCCGACCGCAAGAAGCCCTGGGGCACTGGACATGCCATACGCGCCGCCAGAAATGTGATAAAAGTGCCATTCGCCGCCATAAACGCAGATGACTTCTATGGTGCGCAAAGCTACAAGGTGCTGGCGGATTTCCTGCTTGGAGATTGCAATGACAGGCTCTATGCCATGGTGGGCTTCAAGTTGTCCAATACGCTTTCAGAAAATGGCACGGTCTCCAGGGGCGTGGCTTCTGTGGACGGCAATGGCTATATGCAAGGAGTGACGGAGCGCACGGGAGTGGAGCCATACCAGGGCGCAGTGCGCTACAAGGACGGGGACAACTACGTGAAATTGACGGGCGACGAGCCAGTTTCCCTGAATTTCTGGGGCTTTTCGCCCAGCATATTCCAGCATATTGAGGAGCAGTTCAGCGATTTCCTGAAGAAGCGCATTGGCGAGGCTGGCGCGGAATTCTACATACCATCTGTCGTTGACCAGTTGGTGCATGAGGGCAAGTGTCGCGTGCGTGTGCTGGACAGTCCCGAAAAGTGGTTCGGCATGACCTATGCGCAGGACCGCGCATTGGTGGTTGACAGGATAGCCTCCCTTACGAAGCAAGGCGTATATCCTGATAGTCTTTATTAGTATTTTATATAGGAAGGTTGCAATGAAAAATCAATTTAAATTGATTAAACCCAAGCATGTTCCAGTTTTGGACCCGGATTTTCGCCCCGCAGTGCTGGCGAACCGCAACTTTGTAGCCGAGGTCAAGGCCTCGGGCAGTGGCGTGCCATTGCTCATTGCCGTAGAACGCGACCGCAACAGGGTTTCCCGTTTTGACACCTGCGTATTCGCATCCTCCCATCCACGTGCCGCGGCCAACTACTTCTATGTCGAAAGACTGGTGAAGTTCCTGCTGTGGCAGTTCGGCGGCTGGAAGGTGACCATCCACGGGCCAGAAGAACTGGTGCGCTATCTCCAGGCATGCTATTGCGACACTGGCATTCGTTCCTTTGACGCGGAATTCTGGGGAGACCAGACCTACGAGCATGAGATGGAGATTGCATATGCGGCGAAGCCAGAGGATGTGCCTGCCGCATTTGACGGTGACAGCGCGGCTGTGAAACTGGACTGGAAAGGCTGGCGCATTGGCTTCGACCTGGGGGCCAGCGACAGGAAGGTGGCGGTTGTCAAAGACGGCAAACTTGCGCTGAAGGACAATGGCGAGCCACTGCTGAGCGAGGAATATGTGTGGGATCCCAAGCCGCAGACTGACATCAAGTACCATTATGACCAGATCAACTGGGTGCTGAGGGAGGCGGAGCGTGTAATCAAGTCCGTGGACCCAAATGGAGAGGTCAAAGGCATTGGCGGTTCCTCGGCAGGCGTGTATGTGGATGGCAGGGTGCGCGTGGCCTCCTTGTTCCGCGGCATTACGCCCCGCAGCAGGTTTGATGCCGAGGCGGCGCCAATATTCAAGGAAATCCAGAAGGAATGGGGCATTCCTCTGCGCCTTGAGAATGACGGCGATGTCACCGCGCTGGCTGGCGCAATCGCCTTGAACGACGGTTCTGTGCTTGGCATTGCCATGGGTTCGTCCCTGGCGGCGGGCTATGTTGATGCCAGCAAGGCAATCAAGGGCTGGATGAATGAACTGGCCTTCGCGCCTGTGGACTACAATCCCAGGGCGGCGGTTGACGAATGGTCCAGGGACTTCGGCGTGGGAGCCAACTACTTCTCGCAGCAAGCCGTGGGCCGCCTGATAGAGGCCGCTGGCATAGAAATGCCTGACATTGCGCCAGACGCACTGCCCTTGCGCCTGAAGCGCGTGCAGGAACTGATGCTGAAGGGCGATGAAAGGGCGCGGAAGATATACGAGACCATCGGCGTCTATTTCGGATATACCGTGGCGCACTACTGCGATTTCTACAAGGAAATCAAGCACATCGAGGTACTGGGGCGCGTCATGACAGGCGAAGGCGGCGCCATCATCCTGCAAAAGGCAAAGGAAGTCATAGCTGACGAGTTCCCTGAATATGCAGGGCTTGACTTCTACGAGCCAGACGAGCGTGAAAAGCGCCACGGCCAAGCCGCCGCCGCCGCATCACTGCCCCTTTGCTGACACAAGGTTTTTCAACGCGGAGGCGCGGAGTAGTTTTTCAACTTGGGTGCGCTCTGGCGGAGCGTACTGTAATAATTCACGCAGGGTAGCATTATGGATACTCAGGAACGAGACAGATTTATTTGGGAGAAATTAAACAGCGGGATGTCCTTGTCTGATGTGCAGCATGCATTGAGCGAGGAACTGGGGATACGCATGACATATCTGGACTTGCGCATGCTTGCCGCCACGCTCCCTGTTGAATGGGAGAAGCAGGACAAAAAGGTTGCGAAGCCAGCGCCTGTTGAAGAGACACCTCAGGCGGAAGAAGCCGAAGAAGCCGAAACTGACGAGGCGGAGGACGAGGCCGAAACGGAAGAGGCCGAGTCGGAAGAAGAAGGTGGCGATGATGAACTGCCAGATACAGTGCTTACATTGGATGACACGCCAATGCCTGGCGCAGCCTTGTCGGGCACTGTTCGTTTCATGTCAGGCATAAGTTGTGGCTGGTTCATGGACCGCATGGGGCGCCTGGGCTTCAATCTGCCTGATGACGCAAAGGAACAGCCCACTGATGACGATGTGCAGGCGTTCCAGGTCGAATTGCAGAAGATGATGCAGAAGCGGGCCGAGGAAATGCGCAAGGCGGCTTTTGACGGAACCACGAAGGTGGATATAAGCCCCATCACCAGGCCAGGCTGCGACATCAATGGCACGGTCACGTTCTCGTCTGGCGCAAAGGGCGAATGGATGGTCGCCCAAGGCAAACTGGACTTTGATTTGGACGAGGGCTCTTCCCAGCCTACCAGGGATGACTTTGAGAAGTTCCGCCTGGTTCTGGCGGAGACCATGCGCAGCAAGGGGTATCGCTGATTTTTGCCCGTGGTCAGCGAACCTCTAATAATGGCTTGCTGACTTGCAATAAAGTGAAAATTGGGTATATTACGCCCCTGTATTTTTAATTACCTGTGCGGGTGTACAGGAGTGTGGACATTAGTCCTAAGCATTTTTTTAAGGAAAGAGAGATGTCGGTAAAAATTAGACTTCGCAGGACTGGCAAGCTGAATGCAGCCTGCCACAGAATTGTGGTTACGGATTCCAGGAATCCCCGTGACGGTCGTTTCATAGAGATCATTGGTTTCTATGATCCAAGGCACAATGAAGAAAAGATTGACTTGGAACGTGCCAAGTATTGGATTGGTGTTGGTGCCCAGCCAAGCGACACAGTCAAGAACATCATCAGGCGCGCGGAAGCGGCGCCTGCGCCAGAGGCTGCCCCAGCAGAATAATCCCCGTAACGTGTTTTGAATTATGGTTTTTTCACTTTTTAAGAAGCTCTTCTCGTCCGAGGAAGGCAAAGTTTCCGAAGACGTAAAGGCAGGTGCTGTCGAAGGCGTGGATGTGGAGCCCGTCCAGGCAGCGGATACGCAGTGTGCAGATACCCAGGATGAAGTCGAAGAGAAGTCCGAGCGTGGCGGCAGGAATCGTCGCCCCAGGCGTCCCTCGCAGCATCCTGTGAAGGAAAGTCATCCTGCGCAGCAGCTTGCTCCAGAGGAAGAGGAAAAGGTGATGTCGCGCCTTCAGGAGATGGTGCTTTTCATAGCGAAGTCGCTGGTGGACGAGCCAGAGCAGGTCAGTGTCGAATTGGCTGACAGGGAAGGCGTCCGCGTGGTGATGATAAGCTGCGAGAAGAAAGACGCAGGAAAACTGATAGGGCGCAATGGTCGGATTATAGCGGCAATCCGCATACTTGTAAGCGGAACAGCCGCGAAGTACGGCCTGAAGGTGACCGTGGATATCGTGGATTGATTTGCGGTTGAGCTCTGCCGCAAAACTCTTCTCACCCGCTTGCTTATATGACAATGCACTTGGACATAGTGAGCCTCTTTCCCGAAATGAGCCAGGCATTGTTAAGCCAGTCAATAATTGGCAGGGCACAGCGTAAATCAATAGTATCGATTCGCCATGTCAATCTTCGCGATTACGCGGAGGATGAACGGCGCACGGTGGATGACGCTCCCTTTGGTGGCGGAGTTGGAATGCTCCTCCAGCCCGAGGTGGTGTTCAAATGTTTGGAAGACTTGCGCAGGCCTGAATCCAGGGTGGTGCTGATGTGCCCCCAGGGGAGGCGTTTTACGCAGGCAATTGCAGTTTCATTGTCCAGTGCAGAACATCTGATCTTGTTTTGCGGGCATTATGAAGGCTTGGATGAACGGGCGCGACAGTGCCTGTTCGACGATGAGATTTCACTTGGTGACTTTGTTCTCACCAATGGAATCCTGGCGGCCTCCGCAGTGGCGGACGCAGTGATACGCCTTCTGCCAGGTGCCCTGGGGGACGATGCCTCATCCGATGAGGAATCGTTTTCGGACGATGCGCTGCTGGAGTATCCGCACTACACGCGGCCAGCCCGTTTCAACGGGATGGAAGTGCCAGGCAGTCTCCTGTCTGGCAATCACAGTGAAATAGAGAACTGGCGAAAGGAACAGCGCCTGATTCGGACGGCAGCCCGAAGGCCTGATCTTCTAAGCCTGTATTTTGAAAGTTAGGTGAACACGATGGAAAACAACGAAACAAAACAGAAGACCTCCGTCATTGAAATGCTTCGCAATGAGAATCTCCGCAACTCCCTTCCAGAAGGCGAGAGGCTTGAGGTTGGAGACACGGTGCAGGTTAGCGTGAAAATCATCGAAGGGGACAAGGAGCGTATCCAGGCCTTCCAGGGCACTGTGATTGCGATTTCAGGTTCAGGCATAGCCGAGACCGTCACAGTCCGCCGTATTTCCCATGGCCAGGGCGTCGAGCGCATATTCCCGATTCACTCGCCCAAAGTGGCTGCGTTCAAGATTATCCGCAAGGGTTTGGTCCGCCGCGCGAAGTTGTACTATCTGCGCAAGCAGGTTGGCGCAGCAGCCAAGATCAAAGAAAGGCGTGATTTCAAGAAGAAGGACTGATACCACCTTTTCTATAAACCTTGGGAGAAGATTATCTTCTCCTTGCAACTAGGGGGCAGAAGACCTTTAAGCGTCGTCTGCCCTTTTTTAATATTTGGGCGCGGTTGCTGTGCCCACTCAGCTTGCCTTGACGGGGATTGTCGCGGGGCCTTTGTCCCGTGTACCAGACGAGAACGCGAACAACAACGGAAATGACGGCGAACCCACTTTACGATTTTGATGCGAGCTATGCGGCTGTGGGGCGTGTTGTCGCTGGCATTGACGAGGCAGGAAGGGGGCCTCTGGCTGGGCCTGTGGTGGTGGCGGCTGTGATTTTGCCTCCAGAACCGCCGCTGGCGGTGAATGATTCCAAGGCATTGACTGAAAAGCGGAGGCGGGAACTGGCGGAGGAGATAATGGCCTTGCCAGGCATACGCTATGCGGTTTGCATGCGCAGCGCGGCGCAGATTGACGAGATGAACATACTTCGCGCCACGCATGACGCGATGCGGGAGGCGGCGCTTTCCGTTGGTGCGAATTATGCGCTGGTTGACGGGCTTGCCGTGCCAAGGTTTCCAGTGCAGGCAAGTTTCATCGTGAAAGGAGACGCAAAGTCCGCCAGCATTGCGGCGGCAAGCATCCTTGCCAAGACTCGAAGGGACCAGATACTGGAGGAACTAGAGCAGGCATATCCAGGCTATGGCTTTGCGAAGCACAAGGGCTATGGCACTGCGGAGCATTTGGAGGCGCTCAGGAAACTGGGGCCTTGCCCCGAGCATAGAAAGTCCTTCCGCCCCGTTGCGGAGGCGGCGGGCCTTCTTCCGCAACAACTCGAATTGTCATTTTAATTCAGGATGACTACAAATATAAGATTCAATAGCGAGCCCACCAGCATAGTCAGGCAATTATGCAAGGCGGGTTATGAGGCGTACATAGTCGGCGGTGCTGTAAGGGACTACCTGCTTGGCAAGACACCGAAGGACTATGACATCGCCACAAATGCCACACCCGAGGAGGTGCGCCGTGTATTTGGGCGCCGCAGCTGCCAGATTATCGGGCGCCGTTTCCGTCTTGCGCTGGTGCATTATGGCAAGAACACATACGAGGTTTCCACTTTCCGCCGCGAACCCAGCGCCAAGGAGCGCAAGGGGCGCAAGGGCGATGACGGCGTCATGATATGGAATGACAATGTTTACGGGACTTTGGATGACGACGTAAGGCGGCGTGACTTCACTGTAAATGCGCTATACGCGGATGTGCTTACAGGGGAGATTCTGGACAAGTGCGGTGGAATGAAGGACATCAAGGCCCGCACTGTGCACGTGATTGGGGAACCACTGGTGCGTTTCCAGGAGGACCCCGTGCGTATGCTCCGTGCATTGAAACTGGTTGGGCAGCACGGTCTTAAATTGAGCAGGCCCGTGCAGAGTGCGTTGCGCAGCCTGGCCCCCGAGATAGCCAAGGCCTCCCGTTCGCGCCTGTTTGAGGAGATAATCAAGATATTGCTGTGCGGGCATTCCGTTGATGTGCTGACACAGTGCCACAAGCAGGGGCTTCTTGAGCATTTCTGGCCAGGACTTGCGCAAAACTGGGGCGGCGAGCCATGGCGCATCATGATTGGGCTGATGGAACTGAATGACAAGGAGAATCGGGACGCCCACAAGGATAGCCCTGACAGGTTCATTGCGCTTGCATGCGTATGCCTGCCGTATTTCCTATTCCGTTGCGAGAATGCGAAGCCAGAGCAGGACATGCTCCCGGAGAGTTTTGACATCCCATTGGAGGAATGCGGGATTCCCCTGGTGCAGGCAAGAAAAATTTGCAGCGGGGTTGTGCATGAGCTTTTCAATGGTTATATTGTCAGCCGCGAGATTCAATACGATTTGCAGTCGGTGATGGTTCGTGTGCGCATGTTGCTGAATGGTGAAATGCCGAGGACTTCACTGCCGCGAATGACGTATGAATATCTGTACGAGTTGTTGCGCCTTCGTTCAATGCTTGATGGAACGGGTGCGGATGCCCTGGTGAAATTGCCTTTCCCATTCGAATATGAGCCAGAGGAAAATGCGACGGACAGTTTGAATCTGGAGGCGCAGCTTGAACTGTCGGAGCTCTTGTCTCGCTTTATGAAGAAGGTTCCAAGGAAGCGGCGCAGGAAGAAGTCCAAAGGCGCGGGGAATGCATCAAAGGGCGATGTTGAAACGGGAGAGATTGCGGAATGAAATTCAGGTTGACATATCTGATACTGTTTGTCATAGTCATTATACACATAGCTTTCTTCAAGTTCTTCTTCACCATTCCGAAGCCAAAGACAGAGAAGACCGAGGGTGACAAGCCGAAAATTGAGGAGCAGGCGCAGCCAAACCAGCCTGAAACTGCCCCGCAGCTGCCAGGGCCGCAGATGCCAGGGCCGCAGATGCCAGGGCCGCAGCTGCCGCCACAGGCAAGTCCCTCTCCTGCAACAGTGGCAATCGCGCCGTTTAATGCAGGGTTCTTCAGGCAGGATTTAAGGCAGCTTCCCGCTGATTTGAACAAGATGATGGCGGCGGTTCCCGCGTGCGTGGTGGTGGATTTGGACGGGCGGCGCTTATTGTACGCAAAGGATGCGCAGACGGCGCGTCCAATCGCCTCCATTACAAAGATGATGACCACCTATCTGGCGGTGAAGAAGATGCGGGATTCCAAGGGGGCCTTGACATTGAATACACCTATTAAAGTGTCTTCCGCCGCCTCCCAGGTCAAGGAGCGCCGCGTCTGGCTGAGCCCCAAGGAGACATTTACTTTTGACGAATTGCTCAAGGCCAGCCTGGTGCACAGCGCCAACGACTGCGCATATCTTCTGGCTGAGTTCCTTGGCGGCGGCAATGAGCAGGCATTTGTCGCCGAAATGAACAAAGAGGCGGCATCCATGGGATGCAACAGCCTGAAATACTACAATGCCAATGGCCTTCCTACCGCAAATGGCAAGGAGAATATGGGCTCGCCAATTGAACTTGCCTATTTGTCCTTGCACCTTATGAAATATCCTGAAATCATGAAGTGGACTGGCGTGAAAGTGGAGTATCTGCGTGAAAATGACGCGGCGTTTATCAAGCGCAATGGCGGCGCCACCATGCTTACCAGCAGCAACAAGCTGCTTGGCAAATGCAGGGGCGTCAATGGCATGAAGACAGGCTATACCAACAAGGCGGGACATTGCATTGTGGCGACCTGCGAGAGGGAAGGCAGGCGCATTGCCGTGGTGATTCTTGGCTCAACCAGGGAAAGGGACAGGATTGCATCCAACCTGATTGAATGGGCTTACAAACAGCCTTGAGGGCCAAAATAGGACATAATGGTTTGAAAAATGGGCAAATGCCAGTAAATTATCAACCGATTTTTTTAGTTGCTTCATATAAAAACAGAGGAGTGAGAAAATGTCAGTACATCCAAGTTTGAAGACGAAAGGCGCTGTTTCTGAGAAACGCAATGTTCTGAAGCGCTATGAGAGGATAGACCTGCTGAAGAAGGAAGGCCGCTACAAGGACGGCGAGAGGGCATGGGGTCTTCCAAAGACAAAGCCAGAGGATTAATCTGCTGCTTGTAAAACCGCATCCTAGCAAAAAGATTGGGTGCGGTTTTTTTGTTGCGAACATGGCAAACGATGAAGTAATACAGGCCGTGGTCATCTCCAGTGTGAATGCGGATGTGCCAGTGCTGGAAGAGGCGCTGGCCGCATTGGAGCTGGCTCCCTCCTCATACGCCAGTCTTGAGACAGGCAAGGCCAATACCTTCCTTGTGGAGGAGAACGAAGCCGCCGCCAGGCAGCGCGCAAGCCAAGTGGAAGAATATCTCGCTTCCTGGAAGGAGTTGTTCTCCGCGCCTATTGAAATCGATGTGCAGGAAATGCGCAGAGAGGACTGGGCCAATTCCTGGAAGAAGAATTTCCACACTTTCAGGGCGTCGGACCGTCTGGTCGTGAAGCCTGGCTGGGAGGAATACGAGGCCAAGCCAGGGGAGATAGTCCTTCCCATAGATCCAGGCATGTGCTTCGGCACTGGCTACCACGGCACAACAAGGGCGTGCCTGTATTTCCTTGACAAGTTGCAGGCGAAGCATGGGGCGATGTCGTTCATTGACGCGGGGACGGGCTCTGGCATATTGTCCATCGGCGCGGCTTTGCTAGGTTACAAGCCAATACAGGCGTTTGACAATGACCCGCAGTGCATAACGACCTCCCTGGAGAACATGGAGCGCGCTGGAATCAGCGGCATCCCTGTCACCTGTGCGCCATTGGGGGGCTTTGTCCCAGACAAGCCAGCGGATGTGGTGGCGGCCAACATCCTGGCTGTTGTGCTGATACAGCAGAAGGAGGCAGTGCTGTCCCTGGCGCGTCCAGGCGGCTATGTGATTTTGTCTGGTATTCTTGCCGCCAATTACAACGAGATACTGGAGGCTTTCCAGCCTCTGGGCTGCGTTGAACTGGAGCGTGTTACAAACGAGGAGTGGACCAGCGGTCTTTTCCGCAGGCCATAGATTTTTGAAATAATGCCGACTTACAGTTACAAATGTGAGAAATGTGGTTGCAGTTTTGAGCGCTTTCAAGGCATTACCGAGGAGCCGCTCAAGAAATGCGAGAAATGCGGGGGGAAAGTGCATCGCCTTATAGGCGGTGGCGCTGGTTTGATTTTCAAAGGCAGTGGCTTTTATTGCACCGACTACACAAAGAAGGGGACTGGCGCCTCCGAAAGCGTGTCCAAGACAGGCGACAGCAAGCCCGCGCCCAAGCCAGAGGCAAAGCCAGCATCTTCAACGGCTAATTCCAACAAGTCATAAATAAAAAGCAAATGGAGGCAGTGAATTATGGGTCTGAAATGTCCAAAATGCGGCGTAGATAATCTTCTTACGGCAATTTTCTGCCGCGGTTGCGGTGAAAAACTGGATTTGAATGAGATGAAGCCAGATGATGTCCTCAATGACGAGCACACCAAGTCGCAGCGCAAAGGGGCTTCCAAGGCACAGAAGACATTCGTGGGCGTTTTCTTCGGTCTGCTGGGAATCATCGTTCTGCTGGCAATGTGCCCAGTCGGCGCAAAAGGAACAGCCGAAGGCGAGGTTGACAAGGCACTCGAGACTGGATTTACCCTGCTGAACAAGGTGAAAGTGGCTCCAGCCCCCGCGCCAGGCAAAGGCAAGAAGCCAGGCGCCAAGAAGGGCGCGTCAAAGGCAAAGGCATTGCCCACTCTGGATATCAGCAGCGACGATGCAAGCAAACTGATGTCCAAGGCAATGGGGCTGCCCAAGGACCAGTGGCCCCAGGGGCCCCTGGTGCCTAAGCATTTCAGCGTGGACTTCAAGGCTGGCAATAGTTTCAAAATCGTGGTGAAGACCAAGGCATTCGGCTTTTTGCCTGTTTCTTGCACGGCCAATGCCAAAATCCAGGAAGCGGAAGGCCAAGGCACAAAGTACGACTATGTCCTAGGCAGCCCCAGGCTGGGCATGCTTCCGCTTTTCGTGTATGGCGATTTGTCGCTGGGCCTTATCCAGAACCTTATGAACTCAGTTCCTGCGTTCCAGACTATCAAGACCGCATCGGAAATAACCACTTCAGACGGCAAAATTACCGTGAAATTCTAGTTGCCTGTGGACTGTGGACTGTGGACTGTGAACTGTGAACTGTGAGGTGCAGTTTTATCTGTAGTTTTTGCAACGGACTTTCAGTTGCTCACAGTCCACAGTCCACTGTCCACTGTCCACTATATTTTAATTTTTTTCTTCCGTTTTTTGCGCCTAAGCAGCGCATTGAAGCAATAGTGCGCGTAGCGTGCCGCCTTTAGCAGGAACGATTGATTTTCGTATGCGTTTTTGAGTGTGTCGTCCTGCCAGTCTGGATAATACGAGAATACGATTTTGGCCAGGGAGAACATATCCGATTTGGCCAGGGACTTGAAGAACTGCCGTTGAATGATATTTGGCTTGTCTGGGAGTATATAAGCCGAGGCCGTATCCACAAGCCAGGGATGCCCATCTTCCCCGACAAGTATGTTTGCCCTCCTTAGGTCGCCATGGCTAATGCCGTTCTTGTGCAAATTGTGTATGTAGTCAATCAACTCTTGGAAAAAGGCCCTGGGCGGAATTGGAAAGTCCTTGTGATGCCGCGGATTTTCAAGATGGCCTGAATTGGGAATGTACTGGAAAATGGCGGTGTCCCTGCGTGGCTTTGCGTAGGGCATGGCTACTCTGGCAAGATTCTTCTCCCGTATCCTGGCATTTGCCATGTATTCGTTCTTGATGCAGTGCCCTCCATAGAAGAACCTGATGGGCCACAACCTTCTGGCAAAGGTCTTTATGAAAACAGGAACGCCGCCAATATCGGCGCTGTATTCATCGGAATTGACGCAGGTGCGCGTCTGGGCTATGGGTTCTATGGTCTTTAGATAGGCAAGAAACGGGCCACGCTCCTTGCATTGCTTGTCTGCCTCCTCAATAATGTCCTTATTGAGATATTTTTCTTCACTGCTGTCCACTGTTCTAGCCCATTGAATGCCCATAATATACCTTATGCCGCTGGTTTTTCCCTTTGAAATTGCTTTTTTGCGACAGTATTTGTTTTGTTTGCAATATTTGTTATTTATAGTATATTAACGCAAGTAAAAAAGAAATTTTTAATGAAAGTATAAAAATACATAAAAAATTATAGGAGATGGATGATGGTTTCCCAGGTGTTGAGCGGTGCGCTTTATGGCGTTGATGTAAGGACAGTGGAAGTGGAGGTGCGTGCGCGGAAGGACGCAGTGCCCGATGAGGAGAAAAAGGACAGCGGCATCACCCTGGTCGGCTTGCCTGACACGGCTGTGCGTGAAAGCAAGGACCGTGTGTGGTCCTCGATAATCGCATGCCGTCGCGCCTTGCCGCGTGGACGCGTCACCATAAATCTGGCGCCTGCTGACTTGCGCAAAAGCGGCACTGCCTACGATTTGCCCATAGCATTGTGCGTGCTGGCCGCGACTGAACAACTTCCTGCGGAGTGCCTGCGCGGAGCCATGATAATCGGGGAGCTTGCATTGAATGGCAAAGTGCGTCCCATTCGCGGTGCGCTGGCCATGGCAATGCACGCCAAAAAACTGGGCTTGCGCTGTCTTATCCTGCCCCAGGAGAACGCCAATGAGGCGGCTGCGGCAGGCGGTCCACCCGTATATGGCGTGTCTTCATTGTCCGAGGCAATCGCCTTCCTTACTGGAATGCAGAACATCGAGCCAGTCAGGTTTGATTCGACACATCTATACGAGAACATGTACGACGGGCTTCCTGACTATGTTGATGTAAAAGGGCAGGAAAGCGCAAAGAGGGCCTTCGTTATCGCCGCGGCAGGCAACCACAACCTGCTGATGATAGGCCAGCCAGGTACGGGCAAGACGCTTCTTGCAAAGCGCATTCAGAGCATTATGCCGCCGCTTACGCCAGAGGAGGCAATGGAGGTAACCAAGGTGCATAGCATCGCAGGCGTGCTGGGACCTAACGCAGGGCTTATCGTGAGACGTCCATTCAGAGATCCGCACCACACTGTAAGCGATGCGGGGCTGGTGGGAGGCCAGGCCGTGCCGCGCCCTGGCGAACTGAGCCTGGCTCACTGCGGCGTGCTATTCCTGGATGAATTGCCAGAATTCCGCAGAAATGTGCTTGAGGTAATGCGGCAGCCGCTGGAATCTGGATATGTGACGCTCTCCAGGGCAACTGGCTCATTCGTATTTCCCGCCAGGGTGATGCTAATCGCCGCCATGAATCCATGCCCATGCGGATACTATGGCTCGCGCACACGCCAATGTCATTGCAGTCCACTCCAAATCGCCGCATACAGGGGACGCATCTCTGGCCCCTTGCTGGACCGCATCGACATACACATCGAGGTCGCTCCCATCCCCGATGAATTGCTGACCTCGCGCCGCAACGGCGAAACTTCGGCCTCAATGCGAAACAAGGTCTGGGCAGCACGGCAAATACAGGCACAACGCTATAAGGGAACACACATTCGAGACAATTCACAACTTTCAGGCAAAATGCTGGACGATTTCTGCCCACTGAACTCGGAATGCGCTAACATGCTGCGTTACATAATAAACGAACTGCGCCTCAGCGCACGCGCATACGACAGAATCCTCCGCGTCGCACGCACCATCGCAGACCTGGAAGCCAGCGAACAAATCCTGCCAATGCACATCAACGAAGCCGCAAACTACAGACTCCTGGACAGGCAATAGATGTGTTGTAGTATGTGGGGAGGGGGAAGGGCCGTTGGCCCTTCCCCCTCCCCACACCCCACCTCTATCCCTTGCTGCGCGTTCCCGCTTTCGCATTCGCGAAAGCGGAAACGCGGGTAATGGCTAGATGTAGGTTGAGGGAGAGGACGTGTTGTTCTTGAGTTATATGGGGAGGGGGAAAGTGTGCCCGCGGCGAAAGCTGCGGGTAGATGCGCCATC
>JAFYGL010000160.1 GCA_017543165.1 Victivallales bacterium
ATTTGCCAGGTCGTTATCTGACCATGTTTGCCGAGGATGGGCCGGCGCCAGTCACATTGGATTTGGAGACGCAGGGCAGGGATGTGGAACTGAAGCTGGAGGGGCTTTCCTCGCAAGTCTGGCTGCTGACGAAGGACATACCCAAGGATGTGGACGCCATCGCCAATGAGGCTCGTAAAATCAGCACTTACCGTGACAGTGGCAAGAGCCTGCCAGCCAGTGCGCCTGACTTTGGTGCGAAGCAAACGCTCAAGGCGGATGCAGGAAAGTGGATACGCGCCAAGGACGCCTCCTGGATGCTCTTTGCCTTCAGGGAATTCCATCCCTCGCTGGGGCATGAGCCCAACAGCAAGAATCCAGACCTGGCGGGAAACTGGATACTCGCCAGGAAAGGCGCGGTCATTTCCTTTGGCGAGGTGGATTTCGGCGGCACGGCGCCTTCTGCATACCAGGCAATACTTGGCGCAGGCAAGGAAAATGCGGGGACGCAGGTCTCGCTTTGGGATGTGACGGGTGACGGCAAGCCAGATACCATGCTGGCGCAATGGACTGTGCCGCAGACTGGCAAGTGGTTTGATTTCAAGACACTGGAGGCCAAGGCGCTGGCAAAGGCAACAGGGAAACGCAAGATTGTAATGCGTGTGGAAAACAAGGATTGCAACATTAGGGGCTGGAGAGCCAAATAAAGTCGTAATAAAACATAAGAGGAGATTAGCCATGAAAAAGACAAATTCATTTACATTGATTGAATTGCTGGTTGTTATTGCGATTATCGCCGTGCTTGCGGCAATGCTGCTACCTGCATTGAGCAAGGCCAGGGAAAAGGCCAGGGGCATCAGCTGCGTGAACAACATGAAGCAATGTTCTCTTGCCGTATTGATCTATGCCGATGAAAACGAGGGCATTGTCATTGGTAAAAGCGGGGACGACTTGCCAAGGCGCACCATACTTGGCGCACTGGTATGCGGCAGGTTGAATGGAGGCAATGGTGCCTGGATCAGCGACTTCACGCCGATGCTGGGCGGCCCCCAGAACATAACATGCCCTTCAATGGAGCACACGGCCTATCCTACGATTGACGCCATGAAGGGCACCAGCCAGCCATATTACTATTCCTTCTATGCAGTGCCCTATGGCTATGCACAGCACCAGGGCTTCTTCGACAACAGCGAGGCGGTCACCTGCGACTACAAGTCAAATGGCACCGAATGCGCAAACAGCGTCGTATATAAGACAGTGCCCATGAAGAAGCCCTCAAGCACATTTATTTTCACGGAGGCATACCACTCGGATCCAGAAAACGCGGCTGCGCAGAGGCAGATTGCCCAGTTCAGCCGAACTGGCACCAGGCTTGTCTCCTTCATTCACACAGGCAGGGCGAACATGGCGTTCTTCGACGGCTCCGTGGCCTCCATTCTGCCAGGTGAATATGCGGGGATGTGCCCCAATCTCAGGTCACAGGGGCTTGATGTGTTCATAGGACTGGTGTCAACACGCCTATGACGCAATGCCGCACTGCGTAGTGACGAAGGCCTTAGAATATGGTCAGTATAAGGCCAGTCACTATGAACAGGCAGCCTATTATTCGGACCAGTGCGCAGCGTTCCTTGAGGATGATGACGCTGGAAAGCATTCCAATTGGCAGGCCCAGCTG
>JAFYGL010000161.1 GCA_017543165.1 Victivallales bacterium
ATGCCGTGGTGGCTTTTGGGCTTCTCCATGGTGGCCACCACTTTTTCCACTGACGTGCCGAATCTGGTGACGAATTTTGTGCGTGAAAAGGGTGTGTTTGGCAACTGGTGCTGGTGGGCGATGCTCCCTTCGGGCATGACGACTGCCTTTTTGTACGCCAAGTTGTGGCGCAGGTCGGGGACTATCACCGACCTGGAATACTATGAAATACGCTACAGCGGGAAACTGGCCGCCTGGCTGCGGGGCGTGCGCGCCGTGTATCTGGGGCTTTTCTTCAATGCCATTGTGATGGCGTCGGTGAATCTGGCGGCCATCAAGATTGGCGCCGCCATGCTTAATCTGACGCCAGTGCAGAGCATCCTTGGCGCCATGATTATAACGGCGCTGTTTTCCGCAGTGGGCGGGCTGCGCGGTGTGCTGCTGAGTGACTTTGTGCTTTTCATAGCCTCCATGGTGGGAGCCATTGGCGCGGCGCTGATATTGCTGAGATTGCCGGAGATCGGCGGTGTTTCAGGACTGGTGCAGCAATTGTCCCAATCACCTGAACTCCTGCGCAAGACGGAGGTCATGGGCTGGGCAAGCAGGGCGGACTTCGTGTCCATGTTCCTCATTCCCATCACCATAGTCTGGTGGAGCGTATGGTATCCAGGCGCGGAACCTGGCGGAGGCGGCTTCATCGTGCAGAGAATGCTGGCTGCCAAGAACGAGAACCATGCCGAAGGCGCCACTTTCTTCTTCAACCTGGCGCATTATGCGCTGCGTCCATGGCCATGGATACTGGTGGCCTTGTGCTCTTTGATAATCTATCCAGACCGCGCCTCTCTGCTCAATGCGGTGGGCAACGTGCTGCCTGAATCGCAGGTGCAGAGCGATGTGGCATATTCGCTGATGCTGACAAAACTGCCAGTTGGGTGGATAGGGCTCATGGTGGCTTCCCTTGCCGCAGCGTTTGTATCCACCCAATCGACTTTGCTGAACTGGGGCGCAAGCTATCTGGTGAATGACTTCTATGGCAGATTCGTGGACAGGAATGCATCGGAAAAGAAACTGGTGAACATGGGACGCGTCTGCACGGTGTTGCTGATGGTGGTGTCTGGCGTGATTTCGCTATACATGGAAAGCGCCATGAGCAACTTCAACATCATTCTTTCCATAGGCGCGGGAACAGGCTTGCTGTTCATGGTGCGTTGGTATTGGTGGAGAATCAACGCGGCGTCCGAGGTGACTGCCATGGTGTCTTCATTTATATTTGCAGTTTATTTCAATATATTGCATAACAAGCTATTCCCAGGCATGCAACTTGGGGACAGCGAGAAGATGATCTATGCAGTTGCATTGACAACGCTGTGCTGGGTATTGGCCGCGTTCTTCGGCCCTCAGACCGAGGAGAAGGTATTGTTTGACTTTGTCAGGAGAATCAATCCTTCAGGCTGCGGCTGGAGCAAGGTAAGGCAGTTGGCCGCAAGCAAGGGCGTGGATTTGACTGGCGATGGAGTGCCGTCGGTAAGTTTCGGGCGCGGCATATTGCTGAGCCTGACCTCCTGCATTTGCATTTACGCGCTGCTCATCGGCATTGGGGATGCCATCTTTGCACGCTGGGGGCATTGCGCCATCCAGACGCTGCTGGTATTGGTGTCTGGTGGCATTACATACGCCTTGTGGAAGCGCAGTTGAGATGTGGGCGCCGAGGCGGTGCCCACTCAGGTTGCCTTGGCGGGAACAACCCTGGGGCGGGAGTGCGGTTCCAACGTGTGCGCCGAGGCGGCGCCCACTCAGGTTGCCTTGGCGGGAAGAACGCCAAGAGAATCATTGTAATTCTGAAACGCGGGGTCTATTTTTGCGATTTAATCTTGCAGTGGGAGTGGAAAGGCTTATATTTCGCCCATTCTGCAACATGTTTTTTTGCAACAAAAGAGGTGAATAGATTATGCTTTTATCTAAATTAGTGGGGCAGCGCCTGAGGGAGGCTCCCCGTGACGCTCAGACAGCCAGTCACATATTTCTTGTAAGGGGCGGATATTGCCGTCTGGTTTCGACGGGATTGTATTCCATGCTTCCGTTGGGGCAGCGCGTGATTGCCAAGATTGAGAAGATAATCAGGGAGGAGATGGACAGGATCGGGTGCCAGGAATTGAAGATGCCCGTGGTGCTGCCTGCCGACTTGTGGATTGAGAGCGGCCGTTTCAATACAGTGGGGCAGGAATTACTGCGTTTCAAGGACAGGAATGGCAAGGACATGATCCTTGGCATGACGCACGAGGAGGCCGTGGTGCAGATAGCACGCACCGAACTCAATTCATACAGGCAACTGCCTGCGGCGGTCTATCAGATACAGACCAAGTACAGGGACGAGGCCAGGCCCAGGGCGGGGCTCATCCGCGTAAGGGAATTCACCATGAAGGATGCGTACAGTTTCCACACCAGCCAGGAATCCCTGGAGGAATTCTATGCGCAGGAGCATGAGGCGTATGTGCGTGTGTTCAAGCGCGTTGGCATG
>JAFYGL010000162.1 GCA_017543165.1 Victivallales bacterium
GACCCTGAAGAGCGTGTCGCTGACGAAAGTCGGACAAAGCAAGGACACGGCAAATTTGTACATGGAGGCAGGCACATACTACCTCAAAGTGGAGTCAAGTGACAAGAAAGCAGAGGACGCACCATACACAGTCACCTTGAACAACAAGAGTTTCTTCTACACCAAGGCAGACAAGAGCGACGACTGGGGAGATGTCAAGACCGCGGGCCCAGCTGGCGCAGTCGCCAAGCTGGATGATCCTGTCACGGCGCCTGGCACATTGATTGAGAATGGATGGTTTGGCTACGGCGACATCATCGACTACACAATGTTCACGCTGGAAAGCGCGGCTAACCTTCAATTCAATGCGAATGCCAGCGGCAAATTCCAGTTCAGCGTGTGTTCATTGTCTTACAGTGAATCCAGGAATAAGTACACATTGAAGGCCATCAAGACTTGGACAGCCAAGAACAGTACGAATAATAAGGCCCTGTTCACGATAAGCAATAATAAGGTTCTGGAGAAGGGGACATATTATATCTGCATGAAATCATGCGACAAGAAGGGCAATGCGGACTACAGCATATCCATCGGCAATGACAGTGTCTTCTACACCAAGGGCGACAACAGCGACGATATGCCTGATAAAAGTGTGTCAATGGGTACTGTCGCCGTTAATCTTGGGACGATCACCGCACCTGGTGCACTGGTTCAGAATGGCTGGGTGGGCTCTGGTGACGCCAACGATGTGGCGGCTTTCACGCTGAACGACGAGGCAAACCTCTCATTTGACTTTACCGCTAGCGATGCATGTAAATTCATAATTTACAAAGAGACTGAAAAGAATGGTAAATATAATCGAAGCGCCAAGCTGAGCATGACCATCAAGAATAAGGAACACGTCAACGTTTCCGTTACCTCGAAGAACGTGAAACTTGAGGCTGGAACCTACTATCTTGTGATGGAAGCCACCTATGCAAATCAGGGAAGCTGGGTGGACTATGCCATATCCGTCAACCAAAATTCTGCTTTCGCCAATGCAAATCAGCTGTTTGGCTCGGCGGCTCCAAATGACAATTTGGCAATGGGGCTCCTTGATTTCCAGTTGGAGGAAACAAATGACGCATGCCTGGCCTTGGACGACCACACGGGTGCTGCCATGGCATCCTTCGAGCCATGTGGCGAGATCGCATTGCCCCAGCTAACCGCGTTCAGCGCGCCTGCGTTTGACAATAATCTGGCACAAGACGATTGCCTACTTGGAATATCTGGCGCAGACGAGCAGAAATTCAATCCCGACTACAATAGCCTGGGGATGACGCTGGCGTAGCTGGACGGGATAGCTAAAGCCGCTGGAACGGATGACGCAGATCATTCATTCCAGTGTCAAATTGAAAAGGTCTTTTGCGTTTTGGCGTCGCCTTGCACAATTACTTTTTCAATTTGACACTAGCGCTTTCATGGGACAAAGGCACTCCAGCGACGTTTCAGGCCTACTGGCTCACGCTGGCAAGCCAGTCCCTGAGTTCCTGGATTGTCTTCTCCGTATCCATGACCTTGTCGTACATTCCAGCGGCGAGGTTCTCCCGAATCGCCTTGGCGCCAAGCGAATCGGGATAGGCATCCGCCAGCTTCTTCGCCTCGCCATACGCCTTTGCCAAAGCAGGCAGCCTGTCGATCAGCTTGCGCACATTGCAGACCACAGCCAGGCGGCTCTGGTAGTCCGCCAGCATATTGTAGAGCCGAATGCCGTCGAATGCAGCATTCACCAGAATCGTCCCGACACGCCCGCTGAACGTGTTGAATTCCATCATGAGGGCATTGAATCTCTCGGTCAGCGCCCTGTCCTGGTCTTCAGGGAATATTGCGTTTACATCGAAGTGCCTCTGCATGAAATTGTCATTGCGGTACTGTTCGCGGACCGCCTTGTCCCTCAAGTCCGGCACGGCGACTGGCCTGCCGCCCTCAAGCTGGCTCTTGACCGCCATTATGCCAGTCAATGTAACGTCGCAGGCGGAATATACGTCCCACACTCCCTTTTCGCCAGTGAGGATTTCGCGGGCAAAGAAATACAGCTCCCAGAAATCGCCGCCGCCGTGGCCCGCCTTGTCCGCCTCCTCCGCCATCATGGGCCATTCCGCCTTGACGGAAAGGCGCTCGCCGTGGCCTGACTGGCCAACCATAATCTCAAGATTCTCCTTCTGGGCATCCACGAAGGCCCTGGTTCCCCAGATGCGACCGCCGTGCATGTCGCAGGTGCCCGCGCCCATCAGGTTGCGGACCACGCCGCCGTTGTCCATGCGCACAAGGGACGGGCACATGCTGCCCATCTGGCTGCCCTCGATGTAGCCTGGCAGCCTCAGGTCCAGCGGCGGAGCGCTGACCTCCACTGGCCTGGTCCCCGTTATGTACATCACAGGCCCCAGCGAATGCGTGCAGTAGTAGTGGAAATTCAGCCAGGAGCGCCACTGGTGCACCACATTGCCCGGAACTATGGGCTGCATCGTTATGTATGAATAGCTCAGGCTGCGGCAGTCGTGCACATACTGGTATTCCGCGTATGAGAGTTCGCCGAAAAGCCCATCGTCCCAGAGTTTCTTGACGCACATATTGTTCTTCA
>JAFYGL010000163.1 GCA_017543165.1 Victivallales bacterium
CAGGATGGCCCTGGCTATACCGTGGATTTGCGCACCAGTTGCGTGGAGTACGTGTCCAGCGAGATGCATGGCCAGATGCTGAATGAGGCGGCAGTCTTGCTTGATGAAGCATTGAAGAAGGTGTTTCCAGACAAGCAACTGGCGGTTACGCGGAAGGGCAACATTCTTCGCATAACGGGGGACATGGACTTCAGGTAGTTATATGGCGGAGAGCAGGAAAATAGAATTGCTGTCGCCTGCAGGCGGAATGGCTGTGCTTGAGGCTGCGTTGAAGGCAGGTGCGGATGCCGCATATCTTGGCATGAAACACTTCAACGCCAGGGCAGGCGCCCGCAACTTCACCCCAGATGAACTGCGCATTGCCGTGGAGAAGGCCCATGCCAAAGGCGCGAAGATATATCTTACATTAAATACAATGCTAAGCCAGCGTGAACTTGGCATGGCTGCCCGCTCCCTGGCAGTGGCAGAGGACGCTGGCGTGGACGCCGTGCTGATAACGGACCCCGCATATCTGGCATTCAAGGAATATTTCCCGAAACTGGACTTTCATTTCAGCACACAGGCGGGAATAAGCTGCTCGGCAGGGGCCAGGGCGGGACGGGCACTGGGCTTGACGCGGGTTGTCCTTGCCCGCGAATTGAGTTGCGATGAAATCGCCGCGGCAACTGATACGCCTGGCATTGAAACTGAGGTTTTTGTTCAGGGAGCAATGTGCTTTTCCTGCTCGGGGCGCTGCCTGCTGTCCTCCTGGGGCGGCGGCCGTAGCGGCAACCGCGGCACCTGCACCAGCCCATGCCGCGTGGCATGGACGGATGCAAACGGCAACGAGGACAGGCCCATGTCAATGCACGACCTGTGCATGGTGGACTGGATTGGCGCAATGCGGGACATGGGCGTCGCCTAGCTGAAGATAGAGGGACGCCTGAAGACGGCGGACTGGGTGTCCCGCGCGGTTTCCCTTTACAGGCATGCCATTGACGGAACGCAGAACGGCGACGAATTGCACGGCAATGCCGTGTCATTGGGCGATTATACAGGGCGTGAACTTACCGATGGCTATATGCGCGGTGAACGTGATGGCATGACAGGCGAGGCCAGGAGGAGTGCCTCTTCTGGAGTGCCAAGCACCTGTTCTGGCAATGCTGAGCCTGCGCTGAAAGTGTCGGCTGATGAGGATGAGAAGGGCGGCATGCTCGTGCATTTTGTAGCTTCGTCCTTGGAAGATACATATCGCATAGCGCCACAGCGCGTGGCCAATCCAAAGCGTGCAGTTTCTGTACAGGCGATGCTTGAGGCGATGAATGGCATTGCCATGGAAATGAAAATCAGTTGCGCGGTGGAAATGCCGAACGAGGCATTGGCTGGCAGACTTTTGCCCAGAAACGCCTCCAATCAGGCGCAGGATGCGCTGGCGACATTCTTACGCAGAATGCAGAAGGAGGCGGACGGCTTGCCACGCGGCGTGAAGTTGCCAGGCCAAGTGGAGGCAATGCTGAAGTTTTCTGGAGACGCCTGCACCCAGAACAACCGCGGTTTCCAGCTGGTGGACAGGGTGCGCGTCAACTGGGACGAACTGGACATTGCGCCAGCTGGCATGACTGCGCTGGTATGCTGCAATGTGGAGAATGAGGCCGATGTGGAAAGGCAGGCTTCTGCCGTGCTGTCCCGTTCCAATTGCATTGCCGTGCTGCCATACGTGATGTACGAGGAGCAATTGCCATATTTTACCAAGTTGATTTCGAGATTGGCTGGCAAGGACGTTGTATTTGAGGTGAACAGCTGGGATGCATGGCAGTTGCTCAGGGAAGTTGCGCCGAGTGCACGTTTTGAGGCTGGACCTGGCCTGGGCGTCCTGAATGCGCTGGCGGCGGCCAAGTTGCATGAACTTGGCGCGGAATGCGTGGCAATCTCCCAGGAGATAGACCAGGAGAAGTTGGAGTGGCTGTGCCAGGCAGCGCAGGTGCCGCTTGCATTGACGGTGTATTCCCGCCCGCCTTTGATGATGACGCGTGCCGTGCTTCCTGGCGCATACAAAAGCAAGCCGTTTACTGATGCCAGGAGAATAAAATTGTGCCCAAGCCAGGAGGGGCCATTGACGGTGCTTCGCCCTGAGACGGGCTATGACTGGCGCAATCTTCGCAACAATCTTGTGAAGGCCGCGCATATTGTGTTGGATGCCAGAGGGGCAGGGCGGGATGCCTTCGCCAAATCTGGCGGCAAACAGGTTTTTCTTTTTAACTACGATAGAACTTTGAGGTGATTGGATGCCCCCGAACTTTGTTTTCCAAATGCAGAATATGAGCAAGCAGTATGGCGACCGCGTCATTCTGCGCAACTTCAATCTTTCATTCTACCTGGGCGCCAAGATAGGCATCGTTGGCGAGAACGGCGCTGGCAAGTCCACCCTGCTGCGCATCATGGCTGGCGAGGACAAGG
>JAFYGL010000164.1 GCA_017543165.1 Victivallales bacterium
AAGATGAGTGCGCCCTTGCCTAAATACAAATCTCCTTTGCAGGAGGATTCCAATGCAACTGCCGCCTCGGCATCTCCAGCGGCAGAGAAGGGAGGCAAGGCGGCTTCCAAAAAGAACCAGAAGAGCAATCGGGAATATGATGTCCTTTGGGAGAACAGCCTTTTCAACGATGCCCGCAAGGAAGGCGATAACGGGCCTGAAACGGCAACTGCCGAGGTTCAGGGGCGCGCAATGGCAAACTCTGAATTCGAGGTGGTTGGCATCGCCCGCATTGGAAAGAAGGACGAGGCAGTGCCAGTGGCCATAATCACGCAGGTCAAGTCCAACTCGCGGCAGAACAACAGGAACAATTTCAGAGGCGGCAACAATTTCAACAACAATAACAATATGAACAACCGTCCTGGCTTCAGGCGTCCCATGAACAGGCAGGCGGAGCCAGAGCCGGTGGTCGCGACGGGGGACCGCAGGGTTGACAAGAACATCTACAGGGCAGGCGATGCAATAGCGGAAACTGGCTATACAGTAAAAAGCATAATCGTGGAGGAAAACAAGGTCATCATCACCAGGGCGGGCGCGGATTTGATCTTGGTGCTGGACGAGGCGAACACCAATAATTCAGTGCGCCGTGAAAACGCCAAGAGGGAGGCATTGGCCGTCCAGTCGCAATATCGTGAAAAGGAGAAGGCGGATGCCCAGCGTGTGAAGGATCAGGCAGAGCAGGCAAAGCGCAAGGCCCGTTTCGAGGAGCAGGCCAGGAGCTTTGCCAGAAGCAGGGGGCAGACTTTGTCAAACGAGGAATTGCAGCGTCGGGTGCAGTTTATGGAGAACATGCACCAGCAGCGCCAGCGCATGCAGCAGATGCAGCAACAGCAGATGCAGCAGCAACAGCAGCAACGCCAGAATCAGCAGAATCAGCAGAATATCCAGCGTGTCCAGATGGGCGGTGCAGGCAGCACGCCGCCTGGACCACCGGTACGCGGTTTCGTCGTCAGAGGCATTAACAACAACAGGTGACTTTTTGTTACAGGAAATAGAATTGCATATAACAATAGCAGAAGGGAAGAAATGATGATTTTATGCAGGAAAAACATTTTGCGTAAGGCGGGCCCTGTTCTGATGGCAACGCTGCTGTTGGGAACATCTTGCCAGACCGTGTCCAATGGCAAGGAAGACCCTATGTTTTCTCTAAAGCAAAAGGAGGCTTCCGAACACACGGTAAAACCCCTTCCATTCCAGAAAATGCAGGTTCCCAAGGCGCAGACGCTGGATGAATCTCCACTTGGCGTGGAACTGGCTGACAACCAGGCATTGAAGAATGCGCAGACAGACAGGGAACTGGTGGCACCAGGGCGCACCGAATCCAATCTTGCCAATGCAAAAGTCAGCGAATATCCCGTGGGTGTGGTCAAGGGCATCACGAATCCAGACGAGGAGGTTTCCTTTGAAATCAATCTGGACAATGCCCAGATTCCCGAGATGGTGAGCCTTTTTGCAGCAAAGGAAGTGCTGAATTTCAGCTATCTTGTGGACCCTGCAGTCAAGGGTGCGGTCACCGTCAACATCAAGACCACCATGAAGGCAAAGGAAATATGGGACACCTTGCAGCACCTGCTGTGGTTGTCTGGCGCATACGCCTCGCCGAGTTCTGGCTTCATCAACATTCTGCCCTTTGACAAGATGCCGAAGGAACGCCGCATTTTCGCGGACCATGACATACAGCCCAACGTGGAGGTCCTATTCATTCCGATACGCTACAAGAAGAGTGCCGATGTGGTCAATATAATCAAGCCATTCATGACTGACGGCTCCACCGCCACAGACCTGGCTGATTCCAACACAATCCTTATTGTGGAGGCTCCTGCCAACGTGAACAAGTTGAAGGAACTGATTGCCCGCATTGACAACAAGGGCGAGCGCGAATGGCCTGTAAGCATATTCCCATTGCATGAGGTTCTGGCGGACGATGTGGCCAACGAGCTGAACAATCTGCTGCCAGTGCTGGGGATGCCAGTCGCCTCTGCCAATGCGCCCAGCGGCGGCGCCATCAAGGTCACTGCCCTGCCACGCCTGGGGGCGATTGTGGTTTCGGCTTCATTGAAGGAAGTGGTGGACGAGGTCGGCAAGTGGATAAAGATACTTGAC
>JAFYGL010000165.1 GCA_017543165.1 Victivallales bacterium
ATTTTACTGCCTCCATTGTCAAGGCATAGTCAAGACTCCACCAGCGCCTGCCATATAAGCCACCAGGCGAATAGGCAGGATATGGGCAGCCAGCAAGCCCCTCGGGTATCCTGCATTCCGCGATTACGGCAATTGCCTCATCCACATCCTCAAGTGTGCAATATGAATCATCCCATTCTTGCATTTTTTGAAATGCTCTATGCTCCATTGAAGAGCTACCCTCATGGGGAACAGAGCGCTATTTAAAAATTGCCAAGCGTGGAGAATTTAGCGGACATTGTATTCTTTTCAAATCACTTTGCCATGTAGGTAATTCAAAAATAACTGCCAATATGAGCGCGGTAGCGCTGCTCACTCAAGTTGGAGTTGTGGCAGGGGAAAACTCTGGAATTCAGTTGAGTATAATTACCTGCATTCTTAAAGACTTCATTTATTGAAGCATTTTTCTCGTCAAAGCAAGTTCTGGACAAAAGTTTCCAGTAAATTGTAATTGGCGCCAGTCTCATCGACAAGAAAAATCAAATGTGCCTTGATATTGATTTTGCCTTGCTTCTACAGCCTGATATTTTCGGCGACCTCGCCCAAGCGAACAGCGTCGGGGTATTGGAGACTGACCTCAATGATACCATCCTCTTTGGCTTTCCAACTGACGTGGATAAGGCCGTATGGCGTCGGGACGTCACCTGAAAGGGAAGATAGCCCGCAGGGATGAATGTTAAGGGAGAAAGTCTTGAAGCCTGGTTCCGTAGGGATGACTCCCAGGCGAAATGCTCCGTCAAAATAGAGTCCAGAGCAACTCCAGCCGTGGCAAAGGCTCCCTCCATAAGTGCCGCCAAAGCCGTTGGCACCTCCTGGAACCTCCCAGAATGCGGTGGCTCCAGAAAGCGTCATGGAATCGAAATCATCGCGCAGTTGTTTGTCCAGTTCGGAAAACCTGTTGCAGAGCGCCATGGCGCGAATCATGTAGATATAGGAACTGAATGTAGATGCGATCATCTTCGGTGAGCGAGCATTCTCGATGACCCGTTCACGCCGTTCATAAGGAACCAGCCCCAGGGCAAGCATGAGATACTGGATATGGCTATGGCGCCTGGAATCGCCGTGGCGGGTGGCATAGCATCCTTCCTCTTCACGCCAGAAAAAGGCCTCCGTATTGCGACCTAACATTTCCGCCGTCTGGAGCAATGCCTGGTCGCCTTCCAGATGTCCCACTGCGCGAAGGGCCTCGACGAGATAGAGATTGTGGAATGCCGTGGGGGCTGGCACATCGTCTGCCTCGTTTCCCTCCAGGCCGTCAACCCATTCGCAGAAGTTCCAGGTTTTGGATTCAGGGAGGCTGGGTGGAGGCAGGAAAAGTCCGTCTGGTGTAGGTTCTGCAATGAAGCAGCGGACAGCATCCAGGATTCTCCCCCGATGATGGAGATAGGGGGCTTTGCTCCCCGAATAAAGGTGATGTTCGTGCAGTGCGGCTAGCCAGGCGAAGGTGAATATCGGAATGTAGAGATGAAGATCACCAGGTGCGGTCAGGTTCAAAAAGCCGTTTTCCAGCATGGAGTCTCCCAACAGGCGCAGGGAGGACTCGGCAAATGCGTAGTTACCATACGCGTAATATCCGAAGAGCATCTGGTTTCTGGAATCGTAGCCGTACAGCGACTGTTCACGCCAGGGGCAGTCCTCATAGTGCTCATGCATGCAGAGTTCCAGCGTGCGGATGCCGATTCTGTGCGAGGCGACCAGCAGGCGGTCCTCTGAGACGAATGAGGCGGGGACTGGCAATTTCAAGTCGGTGGGCAGCAGGGTGAAGGAGTGTATTTTGACTGGACCCAAAGCATTTGAGATGTGCATCTCCAGATAGCGTGTGCCGTATCTGCGGAAAAGAAAGGTGAACTTATTGCGTCCCTCCTTGCAGATGTAGCGGTCGCCGTAGGTGCGTTTGCGGTCTTTGGAGGTGCAGAGGACACGTCCCAGTTCCAGATGCTCGCCGTGGGCAATGTCCAACACTGTCCCTATGGGGGCTTCGACCTCGAAATGAAGGAGTCCTGCCACCTCGCGCCCGAGGTCGTTGATGAGGACCCATCCGTCGGCATCCGAAGGAAGTTCCTGGAATGTGCCCTCAAATGCGCAGATTTCTGAGACGACCATGTCGCTTCCCATCGCAGCACCTGGAAAGGCCTTTGGCTCACGCCGCTTGAAGTAGCCGTGCCACACAGCCCGAGTGGGAAGTGGATTTTCAGGAAGAATCATCGGCACGGGGCGTTCCCTGGGCACGTCTGCAAAATCCAGTTCTTGCGCTGGTTCAAAGGGGCCTGCTGGGCATCGTGCGTCATATTCCCAGGTATATCCGAGCATGCCGTTGAGTTTTTCAATGGCTCCTGAGCGGCATCTGGTGTCCACCGCGATTTCCCAGTCGCTACAGCTGGCGGTGAGAAGTTCATCATCTTGCCAAACTTCTGCCCACAGGCGGGGCGTCCCCTTCAGATGATTCAGAAAATCGGCTCCGCAGTAATAGACGCGGATTTCCAGGAGATTTTCGCCTCGGGCAGGCTCCAGCTGAATGCGTGTATAGGTCTTGGCGTCTGGAAAATCACTAAACTGCCCCCGACCAAGGAAGGCGCCATTAAGAAAGGCTGCAAAATCGCTGTCTGCCGAGACCAGAAGTTCGGCTGGCATCTCTGCCCAGACATTGAAACGGGTACGCGCAATGACAAAAAGATTCTCACTGGGGACGCTGGTATTCCAGATCCATTTTGCGTGTTTGGTTTTCATTTTGGATGATGGGACAATTTGACGAAATGCCAAAGTTTATATGGCTCCTGCAAATATCAACTTGAACGGTAAAAAGTGGCGAGGTGACGAGGCAGCCCTGGCTTCGTCGCCTCCTCGTCACCGCCTCCGCCTACATTCCGTTCATGGGCATTCTGTCTAAGGTCCCGAAATGGGGATAGTCGGTGACATTCATGTCATGGAGCATCTGGCGGAGGTGATAATTGACCACCTGTAGTTCATCCGCGAATCCCTTTTCGGGATGCCAGGATCTGTTCCACATGATGTTGGCCGGCAGGAAGAAGAGTTTCCTGTATGTGCTTGTTCCTGTGAGCAGATTCCAACTTGTCTGGAGCATGCCTGGGTAGTTTTCCTTAAATGCCTGTTCGGCCATAGTCAGGATTCCATCTACGTTTCCAAGGGGGGCCGGGAGGACGGGGAAGCCTAACGAGGCAAAATAGGTCGAGGTTGGCCAGACTGGGTCATTCTCCGTCTTCGGCGTGACGGGGCTCCCGTAATGCCAGTCGCAGAGCACGATATCGCGGGGCATCTTCTCCAGAATCTGGGCAGGATTGGGCCTGTTGCGGTCCAGAATGATATGTTCGCCCCATTTTTTGGGATCCAGATACAGAAACATATCATGCCACATCATCATCTGGCAATTCCGCTTTTTGAGTTCTTCATGGAGGAAGAGGATGTGTTCCAGCAGCATCTGCGGGTAATCCTTTTGGGCGCATTCGATGCAAGTGGCGGCGTTGAATGCCTCGTCGAATCCAACATGGAAGAATTGAGCATCCCCGAAGAAATCCAGGATTTCCCCGATGAGTTTCTGTTGCATTCGATGGGTATTGGGATTGGAGAGGCACCAGCTCCAACCATCAGGCTCGAAGAGCGGCGCGAATTCCGGATGCAGGTCAAGAACGACATGCTTGCCGTTGTTGACGGAGGCGCCTGAGGCGTGGCCCAGGAGGTTGTATCCAGGAATGAGCGTGACTCCGAGTTTCCGCCCAAGTTCCAGAAGGTGACGCAGATACTCTCGGTTGCCGTGCTTTTCATCCCACTGGAATTCAGGATGGCGCTCAAAGGGGAAAGTGCCCCAGAACTCCAGGATGATGTAGTTGAATTTGTAATAGGCGGCAAGCCTGAGCATCTTCTCCAGGTCGACCTCATCCGTTTCGGCGAAATAGCAAAGATGAAATCCGCGGAAGGAGAGTCCTGGCGCGTCATTGATGGTGATGCAGGGGAGGATTTTCTGGAGAGAGGTGACGCATCCTGGTTCTGGTTCGGCAAGTTGCCTAAGAGTCTTGAAGGCGTTCAGGAGTTCATCACGTGATGCGATGTCAAGCCGCACGCTAGATTCGTCGATTTCAATGGCGTATGATGAATCATCCCTAGGCGGACGCGGGACAGAAGTGGAGAAAACTGGCGAGATTTTCCAGTAGGCGTCGGTGAGAAGCCGCGCCTCAGGCTGAAACT
Organism: Victivallales bacterium; assembly: GCA_017543165.1. The sequence continues at coordinate 4,240 of JAFYGL010000165.1, forward strand.
CTTCTGGGAGGATGAAGCAGGAATGCTCCGTCAGGTGATGGATGCCCTGCCTGGGCGCGAGGGATTTTGGGGTTGGGACAAGAAATCTGGGATGCATTTGTGTGCCTGGAGAGAATAAAGTGGTCAGAATCAAGTTTCTATTTTGCCTTAACTTCTGGGACGATGGGCACCCGCCCCCATACGCCCTTCTGCACGGTGTATGCGGTAGTTGCTGGTTTCCAGGTCGAATCGTCAAATCCTGTCAAATTCCATCCTTTGCCTGCGCTGGTGGAACTCTTCCAATCAGGCGTTGAGGCGAGAAGGAGGCGTTTGCCTGACGTGGAGAAAATCAGTCCCTCAAAGAGGACTCCTGTTGGGCCGCCGTCACCGTCTGCCTCAATGGCGATGACGTTGGCTCCCTGCTTCAGGAATCGCCGTATGTCATGGCTTTGTGCGACCCAGCAGCAGGCGCCTTCGCCTGCGAGATGACCGTTGACAAGCAGACGGTATTTCCAATCGGCGGTAATTGCGATATGGGCGCTTTTCGGGGCGTCATCCAGCCGGATTTCCCTGCGCAGGAATGCCTTGGGTGCGAATGGACGCCCAGAGGACCAGATCCAGCCACCTTTCCATGCATGCCCCATGACGCCGCTGCCCAGTCTGTCAAACGGAATATCCTGAGTTGCATTTTTAGCGGCTTGCTTTGGGAATGTATAATTTCTAGTGGGATCGAAGTCGATTCTGATGGGTTGTGTTGAAATGATTTTGACCTCGTATGGCGCGAACTCCAATTCATAGGCGCTGCCATTTTTCAGAACGGGGGATTTTTTGTACAGTTCCAGGCATCTCCCAGAGAAGGCGGGGGATGTAATGCTGGCTTTCCGAGACGTATTTGAGGTGTTGGCTAGGAACGCCACCTGGTTTTTCCCATGTCTTCTGGTCGCAACAGCAATGGCGGGGTCGCTGACCTGGCACGCGGCACCAGCGGGCGCTGTGATGATTTCGGAGAGGGCGCGAATCTCGTGGTTGACCTTGCCCAGGTCGAGCCAGAGCGGATGGTCCGGTTTCATACGGTTGGTTGCGTAGAAGATGATGCCGTTGGCGCCATGAATAATGGAATCCCAAACCATGAAGCGGCTCTCCACGTAGGAGGGATAGCGGGCGTTCGCGGCGTCAGCATTGCGGAGATGCTCCCAGGCAAAACCTTGAAGAACCATGAAGATTGGTTTCTGGTTGGAAACAGATTCACGCATCTTGACGGCATATTTGCCGACACAACTGATGCTGCGGTCCTTGAGGTCGGAATGTCCAGAACCATTTGGAGATGAGGTCACGGGATAGATGTCCACGCCTGAAATGTCACATCCCGCATTATAGCGGGCAAGTGTCTTGATATCATTTCGGGGAGCATGGTTCATCCAAACTGGATGATACGGGTCGAATGCGGTCTGCGCCTGATATTCCCTGACGATTTTGCCGCAGTCGCTTCCCATCCATGCGGGTTCGTCGGAATTGTGGTATCCCAGGAAGGCTGGATGCTGCGTGATTTCCCAGTCGCTTCGGAAACAGCCGCCGATGACCTTGAGGCCGTATGCGTGTGCCTTGTCCATCACGAGTTTCATGCTGGGGCCATTCGTGGAGTGATAGAGGATAGTGTTGAATCCCAAGTGCTGGTATTTACGGAAATCATCTTCCGTGAAATCAGGCTCATAAAGTCCTACGGGAAAGAATGCTTGCCTGTTGAGGCAGAGCATATTGTTCTCATCAGGCAAAACCTCGTATTCCGCCTTTGCAACCTTGAAGATGGGAAGGCTGCCTGCTATGGCTGGATTTCCGTTCTTGAGGAGCACCGTCAGCAAATACTCTCCGTTGGCCAGGGAGGCAGAAAGCGGAAGGGTGAATTTGCCATCGGATTCTATGGATTGTTGCCAGGTCAGGGGCTTTTGCCCTTTCATGGCAAGTTCAAATATAACATTTGCAGGAAAACTGACTTTGGCGTTCAGCGTAAGCTTTCCAGAAATGGCAGAAACGGGAGCTGAGTCATAGATAGTGTTGCGATAGGAAGGAGTATCCAGGGAAATGACCACGGGCGGTTTCGGCTGTTCGGCTACCCTCTCCAGAACAAGATTGTCAAACCACACCTTGCCTGGCGCCAGGTTCTCCAATGTGACATACATGCACTTGAACGGCTTGACAGGGGTGCTGAACTCAATGCTCTTCTTCTGCCAGGCAGTGAATCCGTCCTGCCGCTCCAGGCCGAAACGCTGCGTGATGCCGCCATGCTCAACGGAGCCATCCTTCAAGGGACGCCAGCCGACAAAGAAGCGGTAGGGATGGTTGAATTCCTCGCACATCACATACACCGTCAGGCGATAACGAGTGTCCGCCGCGACGGAAATGCCGTCCTGCGTGACGCTTCCAGCATCCACAAGCAGGAGGCTCTGCCTGCTGTTGTGTGCGTTTCCTTCATCGATTTTCAAGATGATGGGTGTGGTGGTCTCCCATCCAGTCAGTTGCTCCTCAAAGCCAGGATTGAGAAGAGTATCTGCCTTGCGGGACGGAGCAGGCTTCGCCACAGGCTTTCCTTCCACCAACTTGAAATCATCAAACCAGAGGGTTGAACTCTCCTTCACCTGATAAAGAACCAAGGTACAACTCTTCAAGTCTTCTGGCATGGTGAAGGTGAAACTTTTCTTTTCCCATTTGGTATCCGCCTGACTTGAGCCCCAGAGGGCGCCAGCCAGGCGCTTGGTCATCGTAGAATACTCCACATACAGCCTGTATTTCTCTCCAGGCCTTGCCGCCTTGACCTGGTAAGTCAAGGTATAGGTTGCTCCGGGCTTCAGCTTCAATGACTGTATGAGAATCCCTGTGCTTCCTTCGGGTGCATCTAGTTTGAAGCACTTTTCACCCTCGGCGGCGTCACCGTCAAGTGAACCGACGAATGGTGTGGCCAGATTCCAGGCCGCAGGCAACTGTTTCCCAGATTGGAGACTCTCGAAGCCGCCATTTCGAACCAAAGCACTGGAGTATATTCCTGCCAGAAGAGACACGGCGAATAAAATGGAAGTTAACAACCTTTTCATCTCATCCCCTCCGAAGACTAGCGTGTGTAGCCCCAGTAGTCCTGCGTGTTATAGATGATGAGCTCCTTGTTCCATTCGACATGGCCATCAACCATAACCATGTTGGCGCCCTCGTTGTGGCGTCTGCCTATAGGATATGCGCTGACTGTTTCAGCAGCCAGTTTTTTCAGCACAAGGGCGCCGCCTTGTGCCTGGGCATCATTCTTATTGTAGTTGTCCGTCATGGTCAGAATCTTCGATGGATTGGAAATCTGATTCATCTTCCTTGTGACTTTATTGTCCGTAGTATGCAAATAGTAGTAATTGAAGCCATACCAGGATTTCCAGCCTTTATAATAGCCGCCTGTCAGTTCAAGGAATCCTTTGACAGGGGCACTGGGGCAATGAACGATGTTGATATCTCCCGCGTAATGATAGATGCCATTATGCCAGAGGTCGCAGCCCCCTGCTGCATTGTAAAGTGGGAAGAAGTCCTCATTGTCCTGGACATACATGGTCATGGCTATTCCGATGGTCTTCAGGTTGCTGGCGCAACTGATGGTCCTTGCCTTTTCTCGAGCCTTGCTCAGCGCAGGAAGGAGCATTGCCGCAAGCACGGCGATGATGGCGATGACAACAAGCAGTTCAATCAGGGTGAATCTTTTCAGAGTGGTAAAATGCCTCATGTTTTTTCTCCGTTTGTAGTGGATATGACTGTCAGAAAAAAACTAGCATACTATATTAATCAAGTTTGAATAAAAAAAGTATTATTCGGGATGAAGAATTTGTATAAAACGGTAAAAATGAAGGAATATTCGTTTGAAGGCATTTGCCGAATACTCCCCATGAAGTATAGTTGCCACTACATTTCATACACAAGCATCGTGAAATCCCATGGATGAAGCAAGCAAAAACACACGCGTAAGGACAATCTACAAATTAAGCAGGCTCGCCAAGACAGCACTGCCCCTTGCCGCCTGGCGTGAAACTCCGCTCGTATCGCATACGCGGCCTCATACACATGACTGCTATGAGATGATTTTCATTCAGGACGGCACTGGCTGGTGCGCCATAAACGGGCACCAATTCACCATGTTGTACGGCGATGTCTTTATTCTCACGCCAGGGGATGTGCATGAGTTCTGTCATCGCCATGAGATGCATTTCTATAATCTAATGTTCTCGACCGCTCTTCTGAACGGACATGAGGCGACCCTACTTGAAACACTGCTGAACCATCCAGGAAAATACACATGCGATGGCCACGTGACGGAGCAGCTTCTTCACCTGCTAAACAAGCTCTGTGTGGAATTGCAGGAGACAACATCCCCGCAAACCGAACTCTCTGCGCACGGGATTTTTCTTGAAATCATGGCGCTTCTCGTCAGGGGCACAGCAGGGCCGCGAGCACCCGACCACAATTTGGGCGAGGAGAAGCGCACGGAACACCTTCAGAACATACTGTCGGTTTCCCCATACCAGAAGATTGAACTGCAGCAGATTGCGCAGGAACTTGGTGTCAGCCGTGATTACGCAGGAAAACTAGTTAGGAAGGTCACAGGCATGTCTCTGGGCGAATACATGAGAGTGCGCCGAATAGAACATTCCCTTCATGAATTGGCGGATACATCCAAAACCATCACGGAGATTGCCATCTCCCTGGGATTCTATGACAGTGCCTTCTTCAACAAGCAATTCCATCGGGTGATGGGATGTTCGCCCAAGGAGTACCGAACGCGCATCCGCCTCGCCGTTGGAAAAGAGCCTCCAAAGGCAAAGTGAAACTGCACAAAAATGCAATGCTTACGCCTCGTGGGGGAAACATGGATATTCTTATAGGCTCCGTCATTGCCCCTCATGTGAAACAAATCCATTCAGTAAGCGCTACCGCACTTCCCATTGCCGCAGTATAATTGCCCGCGCAGTTTTTGGCGCAGCCAAGTTATCTGGAATAGTTCCATTTGCCAGCGCATCTATCTCATCGTCACTGCAGCGGAACAGCACTTTCGTTGCGTTCTGGCCGTATTTAGCCTCCAATGTGGAATGTGCCCTGGCCATGCGCCTGCGCAGTTTCCAGTAGCGCAGCATAAGCCAGGCAAGGACGATTGGAGGCAGCAACCAGAAAATCCACATGGGCAGTTGTATCAGGAAGATATTGCAGATCTGCGCAAGAAGCAGGACAAATGTGGAGCCCAGCAGCAAAAAACTGTCCCACTGGCTTAAAAATATGCCGCCGATATACTTTCTGAACGAGGATTGTGACGTGCAGTATGCAAAGGTTTCCTCGTATGCATTGGACATAAGAGGCGCACGTGCCACATGGCACATCTCATGCGCAATAAGTTCGTCCCGCCCGTAGAGGAGCCAGCGCTGGCTGTTTTTGAAGCTGCGCCTGATGATGAACATTGCAAAGAAGTCAGGCAAAAATGAAAACGAGCATCCGCCAAACAATAATGAGAAACTGGGATTTATGAAGAATGCGGGCACCCAGTCCGCCTCAAAGCCAAACAGCTCCAGGCATTGCGCATTGGCGCTGTCAAAGAAAGAGGGCCTGATGCGGTCTTTGGAGACCACATCAATGCCCTCGATTTCATAATGCCCGTCCTTGGACAAGGCCTCCTCCATCGCGCCGATATTGCGCTGGAGTTTCCTTATTCGGGCAAGATATTCCTCCACGCTTTCACCTGCGCTGGCCAGAAGCCCCCGTCTGTCCAGCGCAAGCAGCGTTTCAGGCTTGTCGTCTATGCGAAATCCAACTTGCACAGACCTTTTCCTTATTCTTCATCTTCCTTTGGCATCTTGAGCGAAAGCAGGAATTCAATGTTGGACTTGAATTTCTTCAGGCGCTTAAGCAGCTCGTCCATTGCCTCCGTGCTTGTAAGTGCACAGAATGCGCGGCGCAATGCCCAGAGCCTCTTCAGCTCGTCCTCGTGCACCAGAAGTTCCTCTCGCCTGGTGCCGCTGGCCTCCACATCGATGGCGGGGTACAGTCTCTTGTCCACCAGATGATGGTCCAGGCGCAGTTCCATGTTACCCGTGCCCTTGAATTCCTCGAATATGACCTCGTCCATCTTGCTGCCAGTATCCACCAGCGCAGTGGCGATGATGGTGAGGCTGCCGCCGTTTTCAATGTTGCGAGCCGCGCCGAAGAAGCGCTTCGGCTTGTGCAGCGCGTTGGAATCCACACCGCCAGACAGGATGCGCCCGCTCTGGGGCTGCAAGGTATTGTACGCCCTGGCAAGCCTGGTTATGGAATCCAGCATGATAAGCACATGCTTTCCATGCTCGACCATGCGCTTCGCCTTCTCAATCACCATCTCCGCCACCTGGACATGCTTTTCAGGTGTCTCGTCAAATGTGGAACTTACCACTTCCGCCTTGACCTCACGCTTCATGTCCGTCACTTCCTCGGGACGCTCGTCAATCAGCATGATAATGACCTCCACGTCGGGGTCGTTGGCAATGATGCTGTTGGCAATCTTCTGCATTATCACGGTCTTGCCAGTGCGCGGGCCAGCCACAATCAGACCACGCTGCCCACGGCCGATGGGAGTGACCATGTCGATTACGCGAGTGGACATCTCCTCGGGGTCATGCTCCAAAATGAAGCGCTTTGTGGGGAAATACGGTGTCAGCTGCTCAAATGGGGTGATATGCTTCTTGCGTTCAGGGTCGTCGCCGTTGATGGTCTCTATGCTCATCAGCGAGAAGCACTGCTCCACAATCGTGGGCTGCCTCATTCTGCCGACGACAGTGTCGCCAGTCTTCAGCAAATATTTCTTGATCATGGCTGGGCTTACGAAGATGTCCTCGCAGTCGATGGTATAGCTCTTGCGTATCCCGCGCAGGAAGCCGAAGCCGTCGCCCAGTATCTGCAACACGCCGCGCACCTCGATGTAGATGCCTGGGTCCGCGCCATAATAACGGGCGGCATGAAGCAGTATCTCCAGGCGGCTGGCTGTTTCCACATTCTCCATGTTGAGCTTCTGGCCAAGTGCAAGCATGTCATCCTTGCCCAGGCGCTGCATATCCTCGAACTTGATGCGCCTGGGTTCGGCAATGCCAGATTCCTCCATGCGCTGCCTCTCACTTTCGCTGAAGCGCTCCATTTCCCTGATGTCGTCAATGCGCGGATTCCTGTTCGTGTAGTCGATAGGCCCCTTGCTGCTGCGACGGCGATTCCTCTGGTTGCGCTGCATTGCCATCTTGTTGCGCCCGCCGTTCTCCGAAAGCTCGCCTTCCTCGCCTGGCTGGCGCATGTTGGAACTGCGCATCATAGTGCCGTTGGCGGGGCGGCGCAGACCTGTGTTGCCCCCTTGGTTGCGGTACATCGTATTCCTCATGTTGTTCTGCTGGCGATAGGCGGAGCCCACATTGCGGTATCCCATGCCATCCTGCCCCATTGCCTCGCGTGGCTGGGCAGCGGATTGGAAGCCTGGCTGCACATTCGGCCTGGAATAAGGCCTGTTTTCATAGCCTTCTGGTGCCTCGGTCATGGTGCGCGGCTGCAAGTCCCGCCTTAAAAAACGCGGCACATATTCATTTCTTTGAGGTGGCTGCTCAAAATTGTCCGCTGGCGGCGCCACTGGTTCAGGTGCAGGCGGTGGAACCACCGCGCCCGCTTCCTGAGACATGGCGGTACTTGCCTTGGGTGGCCTGCCCCTGCGTCTCTTGATTGGAGCCTCCCCGTCGTTTTGGGGCGCACTGCTCAAAGGTGTGTCATCATCGTAATTCATTTTCACCTGATTAATTTATTGCTTTAATATCTTTGATGAGGCTTTTGCCTCTGACGCGACATCAATGCCGCATTTTGTGGAAAAACTCAATGTGGATGGCTCTGTTTCAGCAAGTGGAGGCTGTTATGCCAAGAGCATCCAGCAAATACCTGCACTGCCTGGCAAGGCAATCCCAGTCACAATCCGTAATTACCGCATAATCGGCCCTGGCCATTTTTTCATCCATGGAAATCTGGCTTTCCAGACGTCTTCTGATTTCATTGTCATCCCAGCCGCGCTGCCGCAACCGAGAATACTGCACGTCTTTCGGGCACCATACCGCCACCACCGCATCGCAGTCCTTTTCCCAGCCGCCCTCGTACAAAAGAGGTATGGCGCAGAACAGCGTCTTCCCGCGGGAAAGCTCCCGTATCTCCCTGCGTGCCAGCGGATGAAGCAATGCATTCAGCCATTCCAGTTCAGAATGCCTGGTGAAGACAATGCCCGCAACAGCTGCCCTGGAGATGCGCCCATCGTCCAGCAATATGCCTTTTCCCCAGCGTTCCACCATACGGAGATATGCCTCTCGCTTGGGTTCGTACAGATTGTGGGCAATGTCGTCTGCGTCAGCAGTTGATTGGCCAAGTGCAAGGAATTGATGCATCAGCGTGGTCTTTCCAGCGCCAATGCCGCCAGTGACAGCTATCAATGCCATCTGATTCTATTCCAGAAAGTCGTGGGAAATTGCAGGCTAGTTTAATTTTCGAATGCAATGATATTCCATTAAAGGGCCTGCACGGTGATTGACAGGCATTCACAAGACCTGCCATCAAAAACTGGTGCATAATTTAAGACAAATACGTATTATTGCAAATTTGCAGGACGAATATCCCAGCGGAAAACGGCAATGGATTCACCTGATGATATTATTTGCACGGCGCAAAAAAGGCCAGAGACCTATAAAGTCCCTGGCCCTTTCTCACGGCAGGCATTCCCGCCGTCTAATGCCGCTCCCAAATCTTATTTGAGACCAGCGTCCTTTGCTGCCTTGTCGACATCTTTTGCCGCCTTGTCAGCTGCCTTGCCAGCGTCTTTCTCAACTTTCTTGAGATCGTCCTTGAGCTGTTCTGTCGCGCTCTTCTCTTTGCAGGATGTCATCATGAACATGCCAGAGCATGCGAGGAGGACGCAGAGGAAATACCTGAATGTGTTTTTCATGGTTGCGTGTTGTAATTTTTAGATTGTTTATAAATGCCGCCACTCGGCGGCCCACTTCTTTTCAAGATTGTCCTTGGTACAATTTCTCACATCTAGAACAACTTAAAAGTCAAACGCATACTTTACAGCCCCTCTCATAAATGTCAATTTGACAGCCCGCAAATTAGTTCCCAAAATATTCAAAAATGTAAGCGGTCAGCACCTTTTTGCAGGGAGCAAAGGGACCAAAGGGACGAAGGG
>JAFYGL010000166.1 GCA_017543165.1 Victivallales bacterium
GCTTAAAGGCGAGATAGAGCCCGCCATGCTGGCGTTCTGTGCCGAGCAGATGTGCATACTTGGCCCCCATGTGGAGGCGTTTGAGACGGCGCTGGCTGAAAAATGCGGTGCCAGGCATTGCTGCGGAGTGAGTTCCGGCTCGGATGCATTGCTGCTTTCCCTCATGGCGGAAGGCATTGGCGCGGGTGACGAGGTCATAACATCCCCATACACATTCTTCGCCACGGGCGGCGCAATACACCGCGTTGGCGCAAAGCCTGTGTTTGTGGACATCGAACCAAAGTCATTCACCATAGACACAGGCAAAATCGAGGAAAAGATAACTCCGCGCACCAAGGCAATCATGCCAGTGCATCTTTATGGGCAGACTGCCGAGATGGGCACGATTATGCAACTTGCCAAAAAGCATAATCTGATTGTCATTGAGGATGCGGCGCAGGCCATTCTCTCCCAATGGCAGGGAAAATGCGCTGGTTCAATAGGCGATTACGGATGCACCTCATTCTTCCCAAGCAAGAATCTGGGATGCTTCGGCGATGGCGGCGCAGTGCTGACACAGGATGACGCAAAGGCCGCCATGGTGCATCGCATGCGCAACCACGGCATGGAGCCAAAATACTACCATAGCGTGGTGGGCGGCAACTTCAGAATCGATGCATTGCAGGCGCTGGTGCTGAACATCAAACTTAAATATCTTGACCAGTGGACACAGAAGCGCCAGGCGAACGCCGCAATGTACGACAAATTGTTCGAAGGCGTGGCTGGTGTCGTCACTCCAGCGGTGGCGCCATGGTGCACGCGCCATGTACGCAACCAGTACATCATACGCATATTGGGCGGCAAGAGGCAGAAGGTATGGGACGCGCTGAAGGCCGCGGAAGTGGGCTGTGACGTGTATTACCCCGTTCCGCTGCATCTTCAGGAATGCTTCAAGTTCCTTGGCTACAAGCAGGGCGATTTCCCAGAAAGCGAAAGGGCGGCGGCAGAAACGCTGGCAATTCCGATTTATCCTGATTTGAGCCAGCAGCAGATTGAATATGTGGCCTCCGTGGTAATTGGAGCATTGTGATGGGACATCACGACAAGCAGAAAAGCGAGTTTGAAAAGCTGCCGATGAAGCCAAAGGGCAACAGTATCAAACTGTTCTGGAGGCTGTTCAAGGAATTCGGCAGGCCATATTGGATGCGCCTGGTCATGGGCGTGCTGGCGGGGATGATTATGGGAGGCGCCATGCACCTCTACTTGTCCTTCCTGGACATGGGGGTGTCCTGCCTGGAGGCTGGCACTGGCGGCAATGCGGGCAAGGTTGAGAATGTGCAGAACAACCTGGATGACAATCTCACAAAGAGACCGTTTGTGCGCTGGGTGCTGAAGACGGCTGGCATCGACCTGAAGAAAGAGGCCAAGGATGCCGAAACACAACAGAAGGAGAAGAAGGCTTTGCCTGAAAAGAAGGCTGGCAATGACAAGGAACTTGGAATGCTTTCCAAAATCAATGCCATTGCCGAGCGATTCGGATTGAATGTGTCAACTGATGACGCAGTGTCATTCCCGCTTATATGCGTGATAATTGTGGGCATGCTGGTGTTCTTCGCTGTGCGCTCATTCGGCGAATTCATCAACAAGTATTTTCTGCGCTGGGTGGGAGCCCGCATAGTGGCGGACATCCGATTCGCCTTTTTGACAATATGCAGAAGCAGTCCATGTCATTCTTCGACAAGACGGATGTGGGACGGCTGATAAGCAGATGCACCTACGATGCTGGCGTCATAGACCATGCTTTTTCAGGCACCATTGCCGAGGCATTCATCGCACCAGTGCAGATAATCGTGGCATTTGAGTTCCTGGTGCTGAAGGCAATCCAGTCTGGCGTGGTCAAGCCTGTGGTCATTCTCGTGATGCTGATGCCTGTGTTGCTGTTTCCGATGCTGATGCTGTCCAAAATCGTCCGCGACTACCAGAAGAAGGTGCTGGGGCGCGTTTCGGTGCTGGTGGGCATAATGCAGGAGACATTCTCGGGCATACGCGTGGTGAAGGCATATAATGCGGAGAAGCAGGAGGCGGCCCGCTTTGAGAAGCACAATGCCAAGTATTTCAAGGCAGTCATCAAGTCAGTGCTGGCGGACATATTCATGCAGCCCTCCATGCAGATTGTGGCGATTATCCTGGGCTCCATATTCCTGATACTGTGCTTCCGCTACAATGTGTCCATTGGCGTGCTGGGCGTCATGGGGCTGGCCGCGCAGAATGCCTACAGGCCCATCAAGGAATTGGCGAAATTGAACATAAACCTCCAGAAATGCTCCGCCGCCGCGGAGCGTATTTTTGAGGCATTGGACTATGACACCGCGCTGCCTGAGCCAGAGCAGCCAGTCAATGTCGAGCAGCTCAACGATGGCATTTCCTTCGAGCATGTAAGTTTCTCCTACAATGAAAATGAAAAGGTCATAGACGACTTTTCGCTGAATGTGAAGAAGGGGCAGTTTGTCGCCATAGTGGGCTCCACTGGTTCTGGCAAATCCACAATCGCTAATCTGCTGGCCAGATTCTATGACCCGCAGGAAGGCAGCGTCAAGCTTGACGGCGTGAACGTGAAGGATATTTCCAATGCCAATCTGCGGCGCATAATCGGCATCGTCGCACAGGAGAATTTCCTCTTCAACGATACCATTGCCAACAACATAAAATATGGAAGGCCAGGTGCTTCGGACGAGGAGATTGCAGACGCGGCGAAGCGGGCGAATGCCATGGAATTCATAGAGGCCTCGCCTGAAGGCTTCGGCAGGAATGTGGGCGAAAGGGGCTGCCAGCTTTCAGGCGGGCAGCGCCAGAGGCTGGCGATTGCCAGGGCTATTTTGCGGAATCCGCCAATCCTCATATTGGACGAGGCCACCAGCGCGCTTGACACCGAGACGGAGCAGGCAGTGCAGGATGCAATAATCCAGCTGATGAAGGAGCGCACGGTGCTGGCAATCGCACACAGACTGAGCACAGTGGTGAATGCGGACAAAATCGTGGTCCTGGAGCAGGGGCACATAGTGGAGCAGGGCACCCATGATGAATTGTATGCATTGAACGGCAGATACCGCGCACTCTACGATATGCAGGTGAACGCAACAGTCTGATGACTTTACCAATACAACAACAAAAGCAAGGAGACAAGCAAATGTCAGAAAACAAATTGAACAGGAACACCTATCTTTCCAAGAACGTGGGCTCATTTGATGACGAAGTCACGATTCTGGGCAGAAGCTATGTGAAGGTGGACGATCTCCGCTACGGCACAAACCCACACCAGACGGCGGCATTCTACCGCCCAGCAGGCGAGGACGCTGGTGTCATCGGTGGCATGAAGGTTCTGAAGAATGGCAAGAGCGGCCTTTCGCAGACAAATCTGGAGGACATAAGCTACTCCCTGAACATCGTCAAGTTCTTTGACATTCCTGCCTGTGCCTGCATGAAGCACGTGAATCCCTGCGGTGCGGCTGCGGCCTCAAAGGGCGACAAGCTGGTTGATGTGTACATCAAGGCCAGGGACTGCGACCCAAGGGCGGCATTTGGCAGTGTTATCGCCTTCAATGTCAAGGTTGATGCGGAAACAGCCCGTGAAATCATGAAGACCTTCGTGGAATGCGTCGTGGCACCAGACTTCGAGGAAGAGGCAGTCGCCATCTTCTCGGATCCAGAGGCGAAGTTGAACAAGCATGTCCGCATTCTGCAGTGTGGCGACATTTCAAAGCTGCCCAAGTACGTCGGTGACGACACCAGCAGCGCACGCACCATCAAGGTGCTGGCGGATGGCTCGCTGGTGGTTTCAGAGCCCCTGCTTACAAACCTGCACTCTGTTGCCGACCTGAAGCCCGCAAGCGCGGAAAGCAAGACACTGGGCGCAGTGACAAGCACAGTCCCCGCCACTGACACCCAGAAGGCGGATTTGCTCACCGCCTGGTACATCAATATCAGCGTGCGCTCAAACGGCGTGGTGCTGGTGAAGAACGGCGGCACACTCTGCGTGGGCACTGGCGAGCAGGACCGCGTGGGCGCAGTGGAGCAGGCAATCGAGAAATTCGGCCAGAAGTACCAGGGCAAGGAAGAACTGAAGGGCGCGGTAATGGCGAGCGATGGTTTCTTCCCGTTCCCCGATGGCGTGGAAGTCGCCGCGAAGGCAGGTGTTTCCGCAATCATCGCACCTTCTGGCTCACTGAAGGACGCCGAGGTCATTGCACGCGCCAATGAACTGGGCGTGGCATTGTTCCATGCTCCAGAGCGCGTCTTCTCGCATCACTAATTGAATGTTTTTTGTAGTTGACTCTGTTCCCCGTTGCCTACCCTTTATGGGGGACAGAGTGTTGTATTTCTATATCCATAATTGTTTTGGGAGACAAAGATGACGAAGATTTTGGTTAAGGCAGGCAATCACAACCGCAAGTCCTGCCTGGTGACAGCGGCTCTTGCAAAGGCTCTTCCCGCGAAGAAGGCTGTTCATCTGGAAAATGCAAAAGGCGAAAAACTGCCATGCCAGATTGTAGAGGGCGGCAAGGCCCTGTTGTTTTACCTTCCAAAACTGGATGCAGGCAAGGAGGCAACATACGAGGTCAAGCCTGGTGCGGTGAAGTGCGATGAAATCAGCGTGGCAAAGGGCAAGGAAGCAAAGTCCTTTGACATCTTTGCTGGCAAGGAACTGTTCGCTACTCTGCATTGCGGCAAGCAATGGGCAAAGCCTTTTATATGGCCTGTCTATACTCCTGCAAATGCATCTGTCACCAGGGCATTCCCTATGGTTAAAAATGTGCCTGGCGAAACTGACGACCATGTGCACCAGAAGAGCCTTTGGACTGGATGGGGCGAGGTGAATGGCTGCGACCTGTGGGCTGAAATGGACAAGCACGGCTCCATGAGGGTGCAGAAGGTGGAGATGCTGGAGGCGGGGCCCATCCGCGCACGCTTCAGGCTGACAGTTGACTGGGTGGACGGCAAGGAAAAGAAATTGCTTTCCGAAGTCAGGGAACTCAGCTTCTGCGCTGCTGCCGATGCCCGCACAATTGACTTTGACGTAAAAGTCACCGCCACTGAAAACGATGTGTATTTCGGCGACACAAAGGAAGGCGGCATCTGCGCAGTCCGCGTGGCGTCATCCATGGACGGCGTCAAGGGCGGCGTCATCACTCTTGCCGATGGCTCTGTGGGCGAGGCCGAATCCTGGGGCAAGCGCGCCTGCTGGTGCGACTACTATGGGGCAGTGGAAAATGGCAAGGCTGGCATCTGCATCATGGACAACCCTGCAAACGATGAATTCCCAACAAGCTGGCATGTGAGGGAC
>JAFYGL010000167.1 GCA_017543165.1 Victivallales bacterium
GCTTCTTCCACAGGAAGCGCGTTCAGCAGTGCCTTGGACGAGGCGTTCTCGAAGGCTGAAAGCGAAGGAGCCAACAACGAGGAAGAGCAGAAATAATCGTGAAAATGGGGCTTTGCCGCCCTGTTTTTTGCAGATTTTTCCGCCAAAATGGCGTTATTATGCTGTCAAACTGCCACTTTTCCAAAAAAATGGGACATGGCAGTTTGACATTAGGCGAAAAAGCCGTATATTAACGCCGTTTTTCTAGAAGTCCCTAGCAGAAAACGGGGACTGAAGAGAGCATACGGGTGAATGCCCACGTAGCTCAGTTGGTAGAGCGCATCCTTGGTAAGGATGAGGTCATCGGTCCGATTCCGATCGTGGGCTCCATTCTTGTTGCTGGAGGAAATATTTTTTAGAAGAGAGATAGTAGTGGGGGTTCAGCCCCCCAGGTTGAAGTCCCATTTAAAGAGGATTGAAAAATGGCTAAAGACGCAGGAAAGAAAGAAGTATTCAAGCGTGACAAGCCGCATGTGAACATCGGCACAATCGGTCACGTTGACCACGGCAAAACAACTTTGACGGCTGCAATCACAATGGTTCAAGCCAAGAAGTTCGGCGGCGATGTCAAGAGCTATAGCGAAATTGACAATGCACCAGAAGAAAAGGCCCGTGGTATCACCATCAACACCGCACACGTGGAATATCAGACAGCGAAGCGCCACTATGCGCACGTTGACTGCCCCGGACACGCGGACTACATCAAGAACATGATTACTGGTGCTGCCCAGATGGACGGTGCAATCCTGCTGGTTGCCGCCACTGATGGTCCTATGGCCCAGACACGTGAGCACATCCTCCTGGCCCGCCAGGTTGGTGTTCCTGCAATCGTTGTCTTCATGAACAAGTGCGATGCAGTTGATGACCCAGAACTTCTGGACCTTGTTGAAATGGAAGTGCGCGAGCTGCTCTCCAGCTATGACTTCCCAGTCGATGAGATTCCGATCATCCGCGGTTCCGCCCTGAAGGCTGGCGAAGCCATCATGGCAGGCAAGGATGTTGACTGCGAAGAGTGCAAGTGCATCACCGAGCTCATGGACGCAGTTGACAGCTACATCCCAGAGCCAGTCCGCCCATTGGATCAGCCTTTCCTGATGCCAATTGAAGACGTGTTCTCCATCGAAGGTCGTGGTACAGTTGTTACTGGCCGTGTCGAGCGTGGCGTCATCAAGGTCGGCGAGGAAGTCGAAATTGTCGGTATCCGCGACACGGTGAAGACCACAGTCACAGGCGTTGAGATGTTCCACAAGCTGCTTGAGCAGGGCCAGGCCGGTGACAACATCGGCACACTGCTCCGTGGTATCAAGAAGGAAGATGTTGAGCGCGGTCAGGTTCTGGCCAAGCCCGGCACCATCACACCTCACAAGAAGTTCAGTGCTGAAGTCTATGTGCTGACCAAGGAAGAAGGTGGCCGCCATACACCATTCATGAACGGCTATCGTCCTCAGTTCTACTTCCGTACAACTGACGTGACTGGCTCACTGCAGCTCCCAGAAGGTGTCCAGATGGTCATGCCTGGTGACAATGTGCACATGGAAGTCGAGCTTATCGCTCCTATCGCCATGGAAAAGGGTCTCCGCTTCGCTATCCGCGAAGGCGGCCACACCGTTGGCGCAGGTCGTGTAGCTGACATTATCGAGTAATATTGCAAACCAAATGCCCTGCCTTTTGCAGGCAGGGCATTTGATTGCCTAGTAAACAGGTACTGTAATATGCCACGCGAAATAGTAATTTTAGCCTGCACTGAATGCAAGCGCAGGAATTATACGACTACAAAGAACAAGCGCAACACTCCAGGGCGTCTTGAGAAGAAGAAGTTCTGCCCATACGACAAGAAGCAGACTCTTCACAGAGAGACACGCTAGTATGCGCATGGTGCAGGCTTGAAGCTGCACTGGATTAAGACTTAAGCAAGTGAGTAGCTCAATTGGTAGAGCGGTGGTCTCCAAAACCGCAGGTCGCAGGTTCGATCCCTGCCTCACTTGCCAATTTTTTGTTTTTTGTGCCCACTGAATTGAATGCCTGGGGGCTGCCTGGATTAGAGGGAGTTTCCATTGGCTATTTCCAAGGAAGAATATGACGAACCCAATCACAGCCATACAGAAATACTACGACGAGACAGTTGTGCAGTTGAAGAAATGCACCTGGCCTACAAAGAAGGAACTGTATGAATCGACAATAGTTGTGGTGAGCTCGCTGGTATTGCTTGCCGCATTCGTGATGATTGTGGACTGGGTAAGCGGTTTTGCCGTTCGTTTTGTGACCAGCGGTTTTTAGTCAGAGGAGTTGATTTCCCCAATGGCGGATACGAACAACAGGATTTGCTGGTATGTCCTGCAGGTGATGTCAGGTCGTGAGAAGCGTGTCTTCAACGAACTGTCTGGCCAGTGCTCTGCGGATCTGGAGAATGTGGTGGCAAAGGATGCGGAGAACGCCCGCAACTATTGCTCGCAGTTCAAGGGCTTGCTTTACGGCATCTATGAGCTTAACATTCCATACGAGAAAGTTGAGGAACATAAGCAGGGCAAGACAGGCAAGAAGGCGGAGAAGGTCGAGCGCGAGAGATTGCTCTATCCTGGCTATGTCCTGATTCGCATGCAGCTTTTTGACGAGAATGGCAAATTGATACCAGACAATTGGAATTTCATTCGCGGGACTGCGAATGTAATCGGGTTCCTGGGCACAGGTGAATTTCCAACGCCTCTTACTGATGAGGAGGCGGCCAGGATGACCCACGAGGACGAGGCCGAGGATGAGCAGATGAGGCCGCGTGTCCAATACAACGTGGGTGAGGCAGTCATCATCAAGGAAGGTGCCTTCGAGCATTGCGAGGGTGTCATTGAATCCGTTGATGACGAGCATGGTCGTTTGAAGGTGTCGGTCAGCATATTTGGCCGTTACACTTCCGTTGAGGCAGAATTTTGGCAGGTGGAGCGCCCTTGAGGGTGTTCCAGGATAACATCCCAATTAAATAATTAGTAAATGGCGATTGCGGGAGAATGCCTGCAGTTCCTACCACAAACGCCAGATTGGAAGAGGTCTTATGGCAAAGAAAGTCGTAGCAGAAGTGCGTCTGCAGATTCCTGCTGGTGCCGCCAATCCCGCACCGCCGGTTGGACCGGCTCTGGGTCAGGCTGGTGTCAACATCATGGAGTTCTGCAAGCAGTTCAACGCGGCGACCCAGGCTAACCAGGGATTGATCATCCCCGTGGTTATCACCGTTTACCAGGACAAGTCCTTCACGTTCATCACCAAGTCACCGCCAGCGGCAGTTCTTCTGAAGAAGGCAGCTGGCCTTGCGACGGCAGCCAAGACACCAGGTCGCGAGACCGTGGGCAAGGTCACCCGCAAGGATTTGGAGGAAATCGCCGAAATCAAGAAGGCGGACATGAACTCAAGGAGCCTGGACGCGGCAGTCAGGGTCATCGCCGGAACAGCCCGCAGCATGGGCATCGAGGTGGTCGATGAAGAGAAGTAAACTTTATCGTGCCAAGTTTGAGAAGGTTGACAGGACAAAATTCTACAGCCTGGACGAGGCGGTGGATTGTCTGAAGTCAATGCCTTCATCACCCAAGTTTGATGAGACGGTGGAGATTGCTTTCCGTCTCGGTATCGACCCGAAGCAGAGCGACCAGATGGTTCGTGGCGCGTTGGTGCTCCCCCAGGGCACTGGCAAGACACAGCGTGTCTGCGTCATCGCTGAAGGTGAGTTCGCCCTGAAGGCCAAAGAGGCCGGGGCAGACGAAGTTGGTTATGAGGAACTGATTCAGCGCATCAAGGGCGGTTGGTTTGAGTTTGACGTGCTCATAGCGACGCCTGCGGCGATGAAGGAAGTCAGGACACTTGGTCGTGTGCTTGGACCACGTGGACTTATGCCGAACCCCAAGACTGGCACAGTCACAGAAGATGTGGCGACAGCGGTCAAGGAAGCGAAGGCAGGTCGTGTGGAATACCGTTGCGACCGTGCCGGCTGCGTGCACATGCCAGTTGGCAAGTTGTCCTTTGATAAGGCGAAGCTGGTGGAGAATCTTGAGGCAGCGTTGGCGGCGATGTTGCGTGCACGCCCCGCGGCGGCCAAAGGTGTTTACCTGAAAGCTTGGACCTTGAGCTCAACAATGAGTCCTGGCATACGCCTGGATGTTAAAGCGGGAGCGAAGGCATAATGAGAGCTGAAAAGAAATCAATGGTAAATGAGCTGGCGGGTCTGTTGGACGGCCGTTCAGCTGTGTTGTTCAGCTATCAGGGGCTTACCGCCAATGTGTTCAACAGCTTCCGCGCCAAGGTTGCAGGCGAAGGCATCAATGGCTGCTGCCATGTGGTACCCAACAAACTGCTGAAGAAGGCGGCAGCCCAGGTGGGGCTGGACGCGCTGGCAAACGTGGAGCTTTCGGGCGACACGGCAATGGTCAGTGGCGTTGACGCCGTTTCCCTGGTACGGGCTGTAAAGGATTTCGCAGCCGCGGAAGGAAAGGATAAAGTCAAGATCAAGATGTCCTGTGTCGAAGGCCAGCTCCTGAACGTGGCTGACACACTTGCTCTTGCCGACCTGCCTTCCAAGGAGGCAATGCAGGCACAGCTGCTTGGTTTGCTCCAGGCACCTGCGGCTGGCATCGTCCGCGTAATCAATGCCAAGGTGGCAAGCATCCTGTACGTTTTGAATGCTTACAAAGCAAAGTTAGAAGAGACTGCATAACAAGAATCCGGAGGATAGAGAGATGTCCGAAGAAAACACCGCAATTGATGAGAAGATGGAATCGTTCGTTTCGTATGTTGAGGGTTTGACCCTTCTCGAAGCGTCAAAGCTGATCAAGGTCCTTGAAGAGCGTCTTGGTGTCAGCGCAGCCGCCCCAGTGGCAGTTGCAGCCGCAGCGCCAGCCGCCGCCGGTGCAGCAGCTCCAGCCGAAGAAGAGAAGACAGAGTTTGATGTGATCCTTGCCAGCTTTGGCGACAAGAAGATCGAGGTCATCAAGGTTGTCCGCGCTCTGACTGGTCTGGGCCTGAAGGAAGCCAAGGATCTGGTTGATGGCGCACCGAAGCCTGTCAAGACCGCAGTTCCAAAAGATGAAGCTGAGAACATGAAGAAGCAGCTTGAGGAAGCGGGCGCGAAGGTCGAAATCAAGTAATCTAAAGCGGCTAGGCCGCTTTGCAGACTTTCCCCGCAGCTCCCCCCCTATTCTGCGGGGAAAGATGTCCGAAGCCACATGGCTTCGGACTTTTTCTGTTTTCTGGATTTTTGCCAGGGACAGAAGCAAGAGGGCGGGCGTTTGAGTTACGAGAAGCCAAGTGTAGCGTCTATGCTGGCTGATGGCGCCAGTGCATATATTAGCAGCGTTTTTTGCGAGTGTCATTTGGCTTGAGACAGTTTCTCTGCGTACAAGGCCATTGGATTTAAATCGCCTGTTTCAATAAGGCGATGTTCTATAGGGCGTGGCATTGCCGTGGTATGCGGTGCTTCACGACGAGTATGACATAAAGTGTATCTGGCCTCGTTCCATTGACGCAGAGGATGGCGGATATATCCGCCTTTTAGCCATGCACGTCATCCTTGTCGGGAAAACCTGTTTTGTGCAATGCAGGCGAATTGCGCCCTGAATAGTTTTGACAACCATAAACGGAACAAAAACACAATGAGTGATCGTATCAGCTTTGGCCGTCTTCACGACGCACTGGACATTCCTGATCTCATACAGATCCAGACGAAGTCCTTTGACGATTTTCTCCAGCCCAACTTGCCTCCCGACAAGCGGGAATACAAGGGATTCCAGGAGGTATTCAAGGACATATTCTCCTCGGACATCAATGAAAACAGCACGGGCCTGGAGTTTTTGAGCTACGAAATAGAGCCCCCGAAGGTGGGGATTGTGGACTGCCTGAAGGACGGCGGCACATACCAGTCATCCATCTACGCCAATTTCCGCCTTCGCCTTTCAGGGCAGAAGGAGACCAAGGAGGAGCGTGTCCATCTTGGTGAAATGCCAATAATGACCGAGCGCGGCTCATTTGTCATCAATGGTGCGGAGCGCGTCATTGTCAGCCAGTTGCACAGGTCGCCAGGCGTCTGCTTTGAGAAGATGCGCCATGCCAGCGGCAAGGAGCTTTTCTCCTACAAGATAATCGCCGACCACGGCTCCTGGCTTGAAGTCCAGTATGACAACAACGACTACATTTACATATACCTGGACCGCAAGAGGCGCAGGCGCAAATTCCTCATCAGCACATTCCTGCGCGCATTTGGCTACCAGACAGACAGGGAACTGCTCAATGCAGTCTATGGATATTTCTACTTGATGAGCAACTGCCAGCGCATACAGCTTGACAACAAGGAACGTGTGCGCATCAAGCCCCTGTTCGGCGAGCCTTTGGGCGATCCCAGCCAGGCAGAGGAGGATTTGCTGGCCGCTGATGAAAAGAAGCTGCCACGCTGGCTTGGCGTCAGAGACATGCCAGTGGACGAACTGATGGCAATCGAGCCAGATGAACTGGCACACATCTACACGGCTGAGGATGTGCTGAATCCGCTGGACGAGGAACTGCCCCCCATCGTGGAAGGTCTTGCCTCCTTGACTGACAAGGCATTGTACGATGCAAAGGACAATGGCATAGAGACCATCGCAGTTGTTGACACCAACGGAATGGGCGACACTTTCATCCGCTGCATCCAGAAGGAGCATCGTGACTTCGGCAAGATGCCCACGCCTGATGAGGCCCGCAAGGAAATCTACCACAGGATGCGTCCTTCGGACCAGGCTACTGACAACAATGCCAAGGCTCTGTTCATGCGCCTGTTCGAGGATGTTCGCCGCTACGACATTGGCCGTGTCGGCCGCTACCGCATTTTCAAGCGCCTGTTCCTTTCTCCTTTGACGGATCTGGATGACATGCTGAGCGACGACGAGAAGATGCTTCGCCAGCGTTTCAACAAGATCACCCTTGAGGAACTGCGCTCTGTCATCGGCAATTTCCAGTGCCTGCTGCTCAACTACAATCCTGATGCACCAGCGCTGGAGGAGGACCAGCAGGTTTTGCGCCTGCTTTTCTCCACGCCTGAATATGCATTCTCAAAACTGTTCTACGACGGGCCAGACGAACTGGACATGCCCAAGGAAGCGAAGGACGAGATACTGCCCTTCGTCCGCAGCGGCTACAGGAAATTCCTTGGCGCGGTAAAGACCGAGGATACAATCGATACAGCAGGCGGTGTGCTGGCTGCGTTCCTGGAGACCAACATGGAAGGCGCCCAGGGCTGCGTTCGCCGTGCCTGCGCCAAGATACTTGGTGTCAAGGACGATGCAAAGAACGCCCGTGAAAACGAGGGCATGCGCAAGACAGTCGCCACTGTGCTGGAGAAGGTCTCCAAGATGAAGCGTTCGGAGCTGCGCAAGCTGCTTTGCGGCGGATACCAGAAGAGCAAGAGCGACAGCAAGGCCGCCAAACTGACGGATGCTGTATATGCCTCGGTGTGCTACATGCTGCGCGAGGTAGTCAAGGAAGTCATTGTGCAGGTGCAGGATTTCCTGAAGAGCCGCCGTTATCTCACCAAGGCGGACATTGCCGCTTCCACCGCGTATCTCATGCGCCTCAAGGAAGGCGCCTGCGTGATAGATGACATCGACCATTTGGGGCGCCGCCGTGTCAGGACGATTGGCGAGCTGCTGCAGAACCAGTGCAGGGTCGGTTTGAGCCGCATGGCCTCCGCCTTCCGTGAAAAACTGAACGGGCAGAGCAATGGCGCAGGCACGTCTCTGGCAAACCAGAACATAGAGGACGTCAGCATAGCCCGTGCATTGAACACCAAGGTTCTGATGAGCGTGGTGAAGGACTTCTTCAGCCGCAACCAGCTGAGCCAGTTCATGGACCAGACCAACGCGCTGGCTGAACTCACCAACAAGCGCCGTCTGAGTGCATTGGGACCTGGCGGACTTACCCGTGAACGCGCTGGATTCGAGGTGCGCGACGTGCACTCCAGCCACTATGCCGTGTCTGCCCGATCGAGACGCCTGAAGGACCAAACATCGGTCTTATCTCGTCTCTTGCGCTGTACGCACAGATTGATGAATTCGGCTTTATCAACACGCCATACAGGCGTGTTTCCAAGTGCAAGGTCAGCGATGACATAGAATACCTCACGGCAGACCGCGAAGAGGACTTTGTGATAGCGCAGGCCAATGCACCGCAGGATGCGGACAACATGCTCGTCAAGCCATACGTCTGGGCGCGCCTCAAAGGCGAATCCAACCAGATTGAGCGCGAGAGGGTGAACTACATTGACGTTTCACCTAAGCAGCTTATCAGCGCGGCCACTGGCTTGATTCCATTCCTTGAGCACGATGACGCAAACCGCGCATTGATGGGTTCCAACATGCAGCGCCAGGCAGTTCCGCTACTGAAGGCGGAGCGTCCAATAGTCGGCACTGGCCTTGAAGAGCCCGTTGCCCGCTATTCCCGCGCGGCTGTAAATGCCCGTGAGGCTGGCATAGTCGCCAGTTCGGATGCTGAACGGGTCATCATCACGAAGGACGGCAAGATGCCCAATGAAACCGCATATCCAGACGAGGTTCAGGTTTACAATCTGTACAAGTTCCTCCGCTCGAACGCCTCGACGCTGGTGAACCAGCAGCCCATAGTGGTGCGTGGCCAGGCAATCGAGAAGGGTCAGGCCATTGCCGATGGCGCCTGCACGGACCAGGGCGAACTCGCGCTTGGCCGCAACGTGACAGTGGCGTTCATGTCCTGGCACGGCTACAACTTCGAAGATGCAATCATCATCAGCGAACGCCTGGTCATGAGCGATGCATATACCAGCATACACCTGAGCATGGAAGACGTGGTGGCCAGGGACACCAAGCTTGGCCCAGAGGAAATCACCAGGGATATCCCCAATGTGGGTGAAGAGGCATTGAGAAACCTGGACAGCGAAGGTGTCGTGCGCATAGGCGCGGAAGTCAAGCCTGACGATATCCTGGTGGGCAAGATTACGCCAAAGAATGAAACCGACCTGGCTCCAGAAGAGCGTCTGATGAAGGCCATCTTCGGCGAAAGGCCCAGGATGTGAAGGATTCCTCGCTGCGCGTGCCAGGCGGCCTGTACGGAATTGTCATGGACGTGCGTATCGAGCGCAAGAGCGAGCCTTCCACCAAGGTCAAGGGCGACGGCAAGGATTCCCTTAAGGCCAGAATCAAGGAAAAGGAAAACAAGTACAAGCAGGAGCATGACAATATCCTGGACGAGATGGTGCGCAATCTTGGAGAGACCTTCCTAGGGCAGAAACTGCCATGCTCGATTACCAGGACCGTGGCAGGCGAGCCAGAGGAAATCATTGCGGCTGAACGCAAGATTACCAAGAGCATGCTTCACAAACTGGCCCTGAACTATGATTCCTTCAACATGAGGGACTGCCCCGAAAAGGAAAAGATCGAGGAGATTATAAGGTCCTATCGCGGACGCCTGAGGGACAACGAGCAGTGCCGCCAGGAGGCGATTGAAAAGCTGGAGCAGGGCGATGGCCAGGAACTTGGCAAGATACGCAGTGTCAAGGTCTATATCGCCAGCAAGAGGCGCATCTCCGTGGGTGACAAGATGGCTGGACGCCATGGAAACAAGGGTATCGTGGCGAAAATCGTCCCCGTGGAGGATATGCCTTTCATGGCGGACGGTACGCCAGTTGACATCATCCTGAATCCTCTGGGCGTGCCTTCCCGTATGAATATCGGCCAGGTGTTTGAGACACACGTTGGCTGGGCGGCAGGCATACTTGGCATGACCGTTGCAACGCCAGTGTTCGACGGTATCAGGGAAAGATGCAAGGACGAAGACAAGGAAAAGGTGCAGGGCTACATCAAGACCGCCACCATTCCAAGTACCGAGGAAGTCAAGAAGTTTGGTGTTGTTGATCTTCTGGAGCTGTCCCGTGCAGTCAAAGTCAAGGAGAGGGGCTGGACCATTGACGAGGAAGGCCATGTCCGCGACGATGAAGGCGTCAACAGGGACGAGTACTTTGTGGGCGGTGAAGGCAAGATACGCCTCTACGATGGCCGCACAGGCGAGCCGTTTACGCAGAGGATAATGGTTGGCAAAATCTACATGCTGAAACTGGACCACCTGGTCGCCAACAAGATCCACGCCCGTGCCACTGGCACATATTCACTGGTGACACAGCAGCCTCTGGGCGGCAAGGCCCAGCATGGCGGCCAGCGCTTCGGTGAAATGGAAGTCTGGGCTCTGGAGGCATACGGAGCGGCATACACGCTGCAGGAAATGCTTACCGTCAAGAGCGATGACAAGAAGGGCAGGGGTCTAATCTACGAATCCATCATCCACGGAAACGGCACCTTGAAGGCCAGTGTTCCAGAATCATTCAACGTGCTGCTGCGCGAAATGATGGGATTGTGCCTGGACATCAAGGTCGCTTCCGATTGAGCAAAGGCATACGTTGCCTTGAAATGCGATTGGGATAGAAACGTAAGTGATAAAAGTTTAACATAATGGCACGGGTTCCTTCAAGTGAAGGAATCCAGCCGGAAAACTATGGAGGGCTGTACTTTGGACAGCACTA
>JAFYGL010000168.1 GCA_017543165.1 Victivallales bacterium
AGTTTTACAGGGAAGTATTCAGGGCCGCGCACAATGGTGGCCGATGCATCCGCCAGTTGCTGGAAAATTTGGCCATTCGCCTTCAGTTCGCCTTCGGAAAGCACAGGTTCAGGACGTTTTCCCACTTGGAACTTTTCCTTCAGGCGGAGGATTCTGTATGCCGCGCCGCGGACTCTTGCCTCGGGAAGATAGCCGCTGCGCACTGCCTCCAGTATTCTTCCTGGATCATTTACGGCATCGGCGAAAAGGAATACATCGCCGCCTGCCTTAAGGAATTCCACTGCGCAATTCTCCGCAGGGCATCGGCTTGTGATGCCTATCATCGTTGCCGCATCGGAGACGATTACGCCTTCAAAGCCCAGTTCCTGGCGCAGCAGTTCGTTCATCAGGCGAGGTTCCAATGTGGCGGGCATTGCCTCGTATTCGGAAACACCGCACCAGGCGGGGAATGAAATATGGCCTGGCATGATTGTATCAAGCCCCGCCTGAATCGCCGCTCGCCATACCTTGCCGTAACTGTTCATCCATGCATCCACGCTCAATGGATTGACGGATGTGCAGAAGTGCTGGTCCCTGTCATCCATGCCAGCGCCTGGAAAATGCTTGCCTGTGGCGGCGATTCCCGCCTCTTGCAGGCCTCTTATGTGCGCCAGCACCATGTCCCGCACCAGTTCTGGCTCGTCGCCGTAGGTGCGGACATTCATCTCCGGGCTGTCGGGATTGCCATTGAGGTCGGCTACTGGCTGGAAAAGCCAGTCATTGCCCAGGGCTCGCGCCTCGCATCCCAGCAGATATGCCCGTTTTTGCGCCCATTCTGGGGAACCAGTTGCGGCGGCCGCCATTTGAGGAGGCATGATGCCGTGCCCTGCGCCCCTGTTCCATTCCATGTCCGCTGCGAAAATCAGTGGGATGTCCAGTTCGTTGCGCAGAGGGACGAGGCTGGTGAGGTTGTCTTTGCGTTTGTCCAGGGTGAACAGCCCGCACAGTCGGCTTTCATGGAGCAGTTTTCGCAGTTCCTCGGTTTGATATTTCTTGTCGCAGGGCAGCAATGTCTGTCCTATGGCGTCTTCAATCGGGATTTTCTCGGCAAGTTCTTTTGCGGTGCTCATTTTTTTGCTCCACGGATTATCACGGATTATCACAGATTTGATTTGTTTTAAGGTAACATGTTGCTTCCGTCATTCAAGCCTGTTGCAGGAATAAAGGCCGTGTTACTTAGGTAATACGGTTTTTCATGATTGTGCTCATTTATGATTGGTCAATGGATTGAAAAGACGGAGATGAAAAATATTGTATTCCGTTGACAGCAGAGGCATGCTTCAAATGGACAGCAGACGAAACAGACGCAAGGAATTGGCTCAGCAGCTCAAGTTGGACCTATACCGTCACGAGCACAAGGCGGGTGACCGTGTGGGGTCCGTGCGGCAGCTGGCATTGCGCTACCATGCCAGCACGCTTACAATCGTCCGCATGCTGGAGGACATGATTGCGGAAGGTGTCTTGTTCCGTGACGAGAATGGATGGTTCAGGCTGCTCAAGGAGCCGCCTGTATTGCCCCGCATTGGATATGCGGGGCTTCCCGTGCTGCCCAAGGGGAGCATTGATTGCCTGCGGGAGGACGCCATAAAGAAACTGTTTGCCGAGATGAAGAAACTGGAGGTCCCTCCCCGCATAATAGGCTTCCATGAAATACAGGATGTGGAGAGTGCCCGAAGATGCATGAAAGGCATAAATGGCTTGTTGCTCAATGATGCGTACATTGACGACAAGACAGTTCGTTTATTCAAGGAACTTGACATTCCCATTGTGCGGATAGGGCAGGCATTTGCAGATGATGTGATGATAACAAGCAGCGAGGTGGTGCAGTATTTTGATCCAGCGTTGGAGGAGTTTGCGGCATACTGCGACCTGAAAAGCTACAGCCGCATTATTTTAGCCCACCACTATTACTTTGCCAACAGCATAAATCTTACGCATAAGATCAACGCATTTCTCAAGAAGAAACTGCCCGAAGCGCACATAGAGAACATCATCCCACGCGGAAGGGGTGAATGGGATGATTCAGAGATCGCAGCATTCTGCCATTTTATGGAAATGGAGCCCCAGTCATGGAATGACACGCTGCTGATTTCCACGTCAGGCTACATCACGCGTGGCGTATGTCGTGCGTTGCTCCAGAAAGGCGAGCCGTTGCCTGACATTTTGAGCGTGGACAATCTGGATGGGTATGAGAAGTATCCTCTTTTCAAGGAGCCATACATCACTGCCATTGACCGCAACATGGGGCGGATTTTCTGCGACGCGCTCAAATTGCTTTGCGAGCAGGTGCGCAATAGGGATGAGCGCAAGGTCGTGATCAAAGTTCCAGCAAAACTGGTGATACGCAAGAGCATCACTCATGTAAATCCTGCATGGAAGGGAGGCAAATCGCAATGAGGAATGGCGGAATTGACTGGCACAAGTGGACACTGTACCAGGATGATGCGTTGCATGAGGAAAGTCCAGCTCTTTTGGCCGCTGAAAATCCAGTGCCTAGAATCAACGGCAGAAAACTGCGGGGAATGGAAGTCGACATTCCTGGCGAAGGCGTGGATTTGAACAGGGTTCTGGGCATTGAACCTAGGATAAAGAGGCCAGCACTGCTGGTGAAGGTGGTGACTTGCGCACAGGACCAAGTAGTGAAACTTGGTCTTGCTGCGGACTGGTGGCTTGAGTGCCATTGCAATGGAGAACTGGTGTTGAGCACATTGTGTGGCGGCGGCAACATGGCTCCTACCTTCAAATGCACCGACCATTGCGCCGCGCTCGGCCTAAAGCAGGGAAAGAACATCATTGCTGTCTTTGCATTGAGCGGCAATCATTTCACTGTGGCTGCTGGGGAATTGCCTGCATCCCACCCAGAGGAGTGCATTTCACGGTGCAATCTGCTGGAGGCAAAAATGCCGTCGCGCCTGGCTTTGCGGCAGGGCCCCTACATAATCCCCGCGCAGACGCCAGGGCAGCTTACTGTCGTATTCCTGACGGACGGCACGGCAGGGGGCGGCATTGAATACCGCCAGGTAGGCTGCCATGCTTGGCAACGAAAATGGGACACGGTAGGTGGCATACTGCGGGACAACGCGGAAACGCACCGCATTGTGCTTGATGACCTAAGGCCAGGCGTAAAGTACGAATACCGTGTGCTGATTGCCTCTGGAAACGAACAGTGGCAGGCATTGGACACGCACGCATTCAAGGCTCCGCCTTGCAATGACAGGCCATTTGCCTTCTTCGTCACGGGGGACACCCAGTTCGGCACCTGCACAAGAGGGCGCTTGCTTGAAACATGGCGCCACTTGCTGGAAAAGGCGGCATTCCACGCCACGCTGGGTGATTTGTCCAGCATGCATGACGACTATGACATGATGCTTTTCGGTGGCTATTTCAACTGGCTTTCACAAGAGGACTATCATGGCAAGCCTTTTGTCGCAGTGCGCGGCAACCATGAACTGCGGGGCAGGGAGCGCTGCCGCTGGTTTGAACTGCTGTCGCCAAGCACGGAAAGAGGGTATTATGCCTTCACTTACGGAAACGCAATGCTCATCGTGCTGGACACAGGCGGTGACCCCACGGATATGCGCAACAATTCCATGACTGCCGAGAGTATGCGCCAGTACATGGAGCAACAGCGCCAGTGGCTTGAAGAACTGGTGGCCTCGCCTGAATATGCGGCGGCGCAGTATCGTATTTTGATGATGCACGAGGCACCCCATTCCCATCGCCTGTCCAGGATGCGTGAGACGGTGATTTTCATTATGGAGCCGATAATGAAAGTCGCCTCAAATCCCAAATTGCGCTTGCACTTGTGCATGACGGGCCATATCCACCGCTACCGCCGTACTGTGCCCAATTCCACTGCGGTGTATGCCAATGCCCCAGTGCATGCCAATGAGGTAAGTTGCGAGAAGGATGTTGCTGACCTGGCCCATGGCCGAGATTATCCTTTCACGATACTCACCATCGAGGGACCTGGCGAAAGAAGCCCGCTGGATGTTTCGGCGACACTGGTGAACGTGTCCCCGAAACATATTGAGGTCAAGTCCTACGATGACAAATGCCGCTGCTTTGACCACTTCCTCATCGCGCCAGACGGCCAGGTGACCGAAAAGGACAACTCCTGCAAACGCAAAATGCTCCACTTGTATTCATAAACTGGCCAGTGGACAGTTGTGTGCCTTGCGACAGTCCGTAGTAGCGACGGCGTCCTCGCCGTCGCACCAATGGCACGTTGTCGCCACCACTGTCCTATGCCAGATGTGTGCTTTTAGCAACTAAAGGTTTGCAACTGGTGCGACGGCGGGGACGCCGTCGCTACTACGGAACATAGCAAGGCACACAACTGGCGCAGAATTCGCTTTTAAGATAATAATCAGTGACAATCTGTGGATAAAAAAGAGGAAATATGCTAATTGACAGTTTAATATGGCAGGCGCCCGCTGCGCTTTGCGCGGGGACATTGCCTGCGCACGCCATGTTCCAGCACTTTGACAGCGAAGCCGAGGCACTGGAATGTGCTGGCTCCGCGTGCCGTGGCCCCTATTGTGTCTCGCTCAATGGCAGATGGAAGTTTCGCTATTATGAGACGCCAAGGGCAGTTTTGGACGAAGCGCTTGATGGTGCCTGCGAGGATTGGGATGAGATACAGGTGCCTGGTGCCTGGACAGTGCAAGGGTATGACAGGCCGCACTACACCAATGTCAAGATGCCATACAATGAGTTGCCGCCCAATGTGCCTGAACAGAATCCCACTGGCCTTTACCGCAGGGACTTTACCGTGCCTAAAGCCTGGAAAGACCGTCGCATCATGCTGCGTTTCGATGGCGTGGAAAGCTGCTTCGCCGTCCGTGTGAACGGGCATGACATTGGCTTTGCCAAGAATTCCAGAGGAACACACGAATATGACATTTCGCAGCATTGCAGGGCAGGCGTAAACAGGCTGGCCGTGCTGGTGCTTAAGTGGTCCGATGCCAACTTCATCGAAGACCAGGACATGTGGTGGCATGGAGGCATTGTCAGGGATGTGCTGCTGCTGAGCCGTCCCAAAAGCCATATTGCGGACATTTTTGCCAAGTCCACGCTGAATGAGGATTGCAGGACGGGGCATTTGGATTTTTCATTTGCGGTGGAATCCGATGCGTGCCAGAATGTTGGAGATGACTGGCGTATGCGGTTGAACCTGTTTGCGCCAGATGGAGCGCCTGTGCCAGGCTTTCCGATGGAATGTGTTGCTGGCAGCAATTACGCCAAGGCGGGATACAATCCCTCGTACGATGACATCAAGCGCATCCAGTGTGATTTGCCAAATGTGCTTGCCTGGAGTGCGGAGCATCCGAATCTGTACAAATTGAGCGCGGCATTGCTTGATGGCGAAGGGCAGATTGTGGACGCAACTGCAATCCGCATTGGCTTTCGCAGGATGGAAATCAAGGAGCGCAAGTTGTTGATAAACGGCGAGCCTGTGCAGATTCACGGCGTGAACAGGCACGAGGCCAATCCGCGGACGGGGCGGACAATTTCCCGCGCGGACATGGAACTGGACTTGAAAATGATGAAGCGCTTCAACATAAACGCAATACGCACTTCCCATTATCCCGATGCGCCAGATTTTTATGACCTCTGCGACGAATATGGCTTCTATGTGTGGGACGAGGCGAATCTGGAACACCATGCCTTCTACAACAGCCTTTGCAGGAATCCAGCCTGGGCGCCAGCATTCACCGAAAGGGCGACCCATTTGCTGGAACGGGACAAAAACCATCCGTCTGTAATCGTATGGAGCCTGGGCAACGAGGCAGGGCAGGGCGCAAACCATGCTGCAATGGCTGGCTATATCCGCTTCAGGGACGGGACGCGCCCAATCAACTACGAGGGCGCGATTCATGCCAACGCATACAATACCGTGCCCAACAGGAACCTTTGCCTTACTGACATTGTTGGCCCCATGTATCCCCCAGTTGCCAAGATACACGAATGGAGCCGCATCGCCAAGGATGACCCGCGCCCTTACATAATGTGCGAATACTCCCATGCCATGGGCAACAGCAACGGCGAACTCAAGGATTATTTCAAGGCATTTGACGAGTGCGAGGGGCTTCAGGGCGGCTTCATCTGGGAGTGGTGCGACCACTCGCTATATAAGCGCGATGAAGACGGCAGGGAATATCTGGCGTATGGAGGCGATTTTGGGGACGAGCCAAACGACGGCAACTTTGTCTGCGATGGCCTGGTGGGCGCAGAGCGTGATGTGCATCCTGGCTTGTATGAATACAAGTATCTGGCGCAGCCAGTGCGCTTTTATGCACGGGATTTGGACAAACTGGAGTTTGAACTGGAAAACCGCCAGTATTTCAGTGACTGGAGTGCATTCAGGCTAAAGTGCACATTCCTTGTGGATGGCGTTGCAGTCGCAACAGAGGAGTTGCGGATGCCAAAGATTGCGCCGCGTTTTGGCGCAAGGGCCTCTGTTGCGCCTAAATGCCCAGACTGGAGCAAGTTCCATGGCAGGCGGGTGCATGTCAATTTCCAGGTGTTGCTCAAGAATGACAGTTTCTACGCCGAGGCTGGTTTTGAGGTGGCGCACTGGCAGTTTGAATTGCCCGTGCATCTGCCGAAAGCGGTATGCACGGTAAGGAAGAATGATGGCATTTCCTTTGTGCCAGGCACAAAGGGCAATGCAATGCAGTTGCTCTTGCCAGGTGGCATTGCCATTGAAGGGCCAGAACCATGCTTCTGGCGAGCACCTACGGACAATGACGGCTTCAAGTTACCCCAATTGAACAACGATTGCCGCCCTGTCCAGGCATGGCTTGAAAAGGGCTATGACCGCCTCACTTGCACGAATATTGACATTGAATGCAAGGATGGCGCCATTGAAGTGCTGCGGACCATTGCCGCGCCTGGCATAAAGGATGCCGTGATTCTGCATGGAATGAAGGTGCTTGCTTTGGATGAGGGGGTAATCCGCCTTGAGAACACCTTCACTGTGCCTGAAGAATATCAGGATTTGCCTCGCGTGGGGCTTTTGTGGAAGCTGCCACTGTCCTTTGACAGGTTGGAATACCTTGGGCTTGGACCATACGAGAACTACCGCGACCGCGATGCAGCCGCCATGTTCGGGCGTTTCGCAATGCCAATCAAGGATTTGCCTGGTTCGTACCTGATGCCGCAAAGCGCAGGCAACCGTACGCAGGTGCAGGAGTTGGTTCTGCAAGGTTCAGGCAATGTTCTGCATGTCATGGCCCAGGATGCGCCATTTGAATACTCGCTGCTGCCATACAGCGACGCTGAACTTTTTGCGGCACGGCATTGGCATGAACTGGGACCGCAGAAGTGCTGGTACTGGCATCTTGACGCAATACAGCGTGGCGTGGGCACACGTAGTTGCGGCCCTGCTTTGCAGGAATGCTACCAGATTGCACCTGGTGAATATAAATTGAATGTCATAATTGCACAATAATTGAAATATAAGAGCGATTGAAATGTGGAGAGTAAAAATGAGAAGCACAAGATTCACTTTGATTGAACTGCTAGTTGTCATTGCGATAATCGCCATACTGGCGGCCATGCTGTTGCCTGCTTTGAGCAAGGCGCGTGAAAAGGCACGCATGACGGCATGCCTTAGCAATCTGAAGCAGATTGGGCTGGCGCACTGCATGTACACTGAAGAGAATGAGGATTGGATTTTGCCGACCAGTATATATGTGCCAGAAGGAACAACAAATGCAGTTTACTGGGTGAGTGTGCTGGGAAATGGCAATTATGGTGTGAGGTGGATTAGCCGCAAGGAAACCAGCACCCAGGGCAGCCATTTCCGCTGTCCCTCGGAGCAGGCTCCGTTTGACGAGGATACCAAGGGAGGTTTCAAATTCGCCACTCACTATGGCGCCAATGCAATCCTGACTGGGACGACTGCCACAAACAAGAAATACAACAAGTACAGGACCTTGGCGAATATGCAGACCCCCAGCACTGTGATGTATGCCTCTGACTTCTATAGGCTGAATAACCTTGCCAGCGACTACATTGCCGAAACACGCTTCTCAAATCGTCATTCCGCCGATTACAAGCAGAACATGGTCATGCTTGACGGCCATGCCGAAACATATACCCTGAATCAAATGCGCGCATGGCCAAAGGAG
This sequence comes from Victivallales bacterium, assembly GCA_017543165.1. The sequence continues at coordinate 8,178 of JAFYGL010000168.1, forward strand.
ACATACAATGTGGGATGCCCTGATGTCAATGACTTTGACCATTTCCTGCTCCGTGGTTTTTGCTGGAAGGACGGAAAGTAGAAGCCTAGGTGTCCAGGGGCTAGGCATTTTTAATAGTCTCTAAACAGGAGTTTTAAGATGAGAAATGTTTTGATAGTTCTGGCTAGTTTTGTATTGTCGTCAGCGGCGATAGACTTTGACTTCACGGCTGAGCCGCCAGCGGCAAAAGGCAAAGTTCCCATGATAAAACTGGACGACACGATTAAGATCGGCGGTACCAGGGAGCGCACGGCACTGCATTTCGACGCTGGCAGCAAGCCCATTGCCATACCTGGCACGGGGCATCTTACCCTGGACAATGGCCTTACCATTGCTTTGGATTTCTTCCCAGCCGACAAGGGCGACAACAAGAACTGGCACATGCTGGTGCTCAAGAAGAATGAATATCTGCTGGACCGCAGTGGAGATGTTGTGTACTTCAAGTGGAAGACTGGCAAGAAGTGGCTGACAGTGTTCCAGCACAGAGTCAAGATGGACAAGCCCCGCCGCCTTGTGGTGGTGATAAACAAGGAGCGCAAACTGTCCTTGTGGGTTGATGGCAGGCATTACATCAGCGCGCAGTTGCTGAAGGAAGGCGCGGAGCAGCCTAACAGCGGCAAGGAGGACATTGTGTTTGGCGGCGGCTGGAGCGGCGGCAACTTCATGGGTGACCTCTACAGGATAAAGGTAATCGGTGAGGCTGTGCCAAGGACGGATGTATCGGAGGTTCTGAAATGAGAAGCATGCGTATTGTCGCGGTTTCCTTGCTGCTGGCATTGTTGCTTTGCGGAAAGGACATATTGCAGGCGGATTTTACCAAGGAAAGTTCGTTCCGTCTGTTTGACGGGGCGCAGTTGAAGGACAAGTGTCTGGTACTCCAGGGCAAGAAAAGCTATGCGGAAGTGGTGGGCAGCGAGCGTTTCAAAGTGGGGCAGGGTGGACTGACCATAAGCTGCATTGCCGCCTTTGACAAGCTGCCCAAACTTGGACAGGATTTGTTTTGGAAGGAGGAGAGCTGGATGCTGTCCCGCTTTGATGGAGGCGCAATGACCGCCTATCTTCATGACGGCCTGAAATATGTGGCGCGCTCCGACGGCGGTTTTGCCGCAGAGCCTGGGACATTCAACCACTATGCCTTGACAATCAGGCGCTTTGTCCAGGCAGAGGAAGGAAAATACGGCTACATCATTGAGATATACATCAATGGCGAACTTGAGGCGCGGACGGAGAATTTTGGATTCACTCTCAACGAACCGTCCAACCCTGTCACTCTGGGGCGCGGAAATGCGGGCGACGTGTGGGCGATGAACGGCAAGATTGCCTTCTTCCGCATGGAGGACAGGGCGCTTTCGCAGGAGGAACTCTACGAAGAGGCGAAGAAAAGCGGGCTGGTCAAGGTGAAGCAGAGCCGCTACAGGGAAATCGGCGCTGGATTGAAGGCGGCGCTGGAGGCATTGCCGCAGGGTTTGCCTGAACGGGAATGGCTTGTGGGCGCATTCAGCCGCGCCGCCTCCAACGGGGCGGACCAGGAGGCCATGGCCGCCGCAGTAGGCAGGATGAAGGGCGTTTCCGCAAAGTCACTGGAGGAGGCCGCAGATAAAATCAATGCCGCACAGGACATGCTCAGGCTCATGGTTGGCAAACGCGCCGCATTGTGCTATGTGGTGAAGGACTGCGGCTCCGCATTCCCCCTTTGCGGCATGTATGACCGCAAGAGCAGGCGTGAGGTCTTTGGCAGGCAGACAATGGATTTCCGCCTGAAGACCGCCATCGGCAAGAAGAGGAGCGGATATACCGCCACTGAATCCAATTGGCCGAAGAAGGAAGTGGCAATCTCAGGCAATCAGGTGACGATGACATTCCAGAACAAGGCGGCTCTGGTGACATTGAAGCAGGTGTTCGACGGCAATGCCAGGCTGGAAAGCCATGTCGCCGTGCAGATGCTGGACAATAAGCAGTTGTTGCAGGAAGTGGTCTTCCCGCATACTATGTTTGCAAGGCTGGACAGGGGCAGGGACAAGATGGTGTACCCCTGGCAGGAAGGCGTAATCGTGGAGGAGCCGACACTCAAGAACCACCCGCGGGTGCGCCAGAGCATGTTCTATCCTCGCTCGTATCTTTCCATGCAGTTCGGCGCATACTATGATGACGCCAGCGGCATATACTTTGCATTCGAGGACCCTGAGGCCGAAATCAAGCAATACTATGCCCAGGGGCAGAAAGGCGAACTTGTGGCGATGTGGACGGGCTTCGCCCCCTGGAAGGCTGGCGACACAGGCGGCAATTCCTACAATATGAGCGGCGTCTCCGCCATTGAACTGTATGATGGCGAGTGGTTTGAGGCGACGCGTGTCTATCGCCGTTTCCTGGAAAGCAAGGCACGCTGGTGGGTGAAGGACATTCCACGCAAGGACACGCAGAAGCGCTTCCGCGATTTGCCCATGTGGATACAGGTGCACAGCAACCACCAAGTGTATAAAAAGCCCTTTGACATGCTTGCCGCCGAATTGAAATACTTCAGGGACTACCTGGAACTGCCCTTTGGCGTGCATCATTATGGCTGGGATGATACGACCAGACATGACTGGCCGCATTTCCTGCCAAAAGCGGATTTTGGCGATTTCCTAAAGGATTTGGCTGAAAAACCAGACATTTATGACAAGCCATACGTGGATGCGCGTCTTTGGGCTGTAAAGGATGGGCGTCCAGGAAACTTTGACTATATGTTCTCCAGCCATGGGGAGAAATTCGCTGTGAAGAATCTGGACGGCACCATGAATTACGAGAACTACAGGGATGCCAGGGACCCGAAGGCGGAGATGAAGGCATACGCCATAATGTGTCCTGGCGCCTTGGGCTGGCAGGAGTTTGTGGCTGGCATGGCGAACCGCGTGATAGGGTATGGCGTGCCTGCACTGTATCTGGATGAGATTGCCGCCGCAAGGCCCTATCTTTGCTATGACACGAACCACGACCATCTTGTTGGCGACCCCAGGACATGGATTGCAGGGCATCGCAAGTTCATGGCTGATATACGCGGGAAAAGGCCAGGCGCATTTCTGGACTGCGAGGATGGAGCCGAGGCATTTCTTGACATGCTGGATGGAATGATGATATGGCGCTGGCATGGAGTAGTGCCCATCTTCAATGCAATATACCACGGAAGAATACAGTTCACTGGACGGGACTTCAGCCTGCCTTATGGTGACTATCGGGTTGAGAAGCACAGGCAGTTCTTCGTGAAGACTGCGGTGCAACTGGTGGGGGCGGAGCAGCTTGGATGGTTCATGATGTTCGAGATGCAGTTCCCGCAGCGCATGCTTTTCATAAAGAAGATGTCACATGTGCGCAACATGCTGCTGGAGTATTTCAACGAAGGCGAGATGCTGGCGCCTGTTTCGTACATAAGGCATCCTGGAACCGATGGCTGCAAATGGGGCAGGAAGTTCGGTGATTATGTGCAGATGGACAAGGTGCTGTCGGGCATATACCAGCGCAGGGACGGCGTTGCTGCGGCAATCTTCGTCAATCCATACGGTGAGAAAGCGGATTTCGAACCTGATTTCAGCCGCTATGGCAAGAAGGTAGTGGCTGTGCTGGGCGAAAAGGGGCAGATGCCTGGAGCGAAAATCACGTTGGAGGCGGAGAGCGCGGCCATTGTGGTCCTGGCCGACAAAGTGGATGCCAATGCAAAGAAGGAGGCGGACAGGATTGGGAAATACATGCTGCGCATCGGCGGCTTCAAGCCTGGCATGTATCCTACGGATGCAGTCAAACTTAGCATGAGCAAATCAAAGGCCCCCTTTAATCCAATGACGCCTGTCTGTTTTGCAAATGCATCTGCCATGCTTGATGCAAATGCGTCTGCGGACGGTACATTCGTGGGCTGGCTGCGGGAAAAGCCTGCATTCGCCTTCAATCCAGTCACGCCAGTGACAGAAAAAGTCAGGTGCGTCATTAGCCTTTATGGTGTGCGGGGCAATGGCAAGATGAAAATGATGCAGGGAGGCAGGGAACTTGCCTCATTTGACATAGCACAGGGCATGGACCAGGTCGAATGCAGGAATGCATTCACTCTGGGAGAAGGACCAGTTCTATTCACTTCAGACGGCAACTGGAACGGCAAGCTGCTGTCCTGGCAGATTGTCAAGGAGTAATTGCCTTTGTGGTTATGGGGATTGTTTGCGTGGCAACCAATTGCATGATAGTTTTCATTGAATAGCGAACTGGCTAATGAAAATGTGTGTTTATTCAGGCAGGTAGCGTCCGCCTGTGGTCCATAGAATGTGCATAATATTGGCTGGATTCAGCCCGAAAGCCTCGCAGTAATCCGATGCCAATACCATTTCAGGCCCTGCGAAACCAGCAGCAGCGGATGCCTCTATTTTAAGTTGTTCGGTTTCACGGGTGATATGCTGGTATGCCGTCAGAGTTTCGTCCTTGACTGTGAAGCAGCCGCTGACCATGCTGCGGATGATACGCCCCACGAAGGCCGAGGGACGCCCCACGGCCAGGCCATCTGCCAGCGTCCGATTGGTTAAGCCAATGTCATACACGCTGATTTTGTCATGCTTGCCGCTGAGGAGGCCAAGTGTCATGCAGGGCGCGTCCACTGGCTCCGCAAAGAAGCAGTGCGCCGCATTTCCGAATATGGTCTTTAGGCCGAAGCAGATGCCGCCTGGAGCACCGCCAACGCCGCATGGAAGATACACGAACAGTGGATGTTCGGCATCGGGTACGATGCCCCGTAGGCGCAGCTGGTCCCGCAGGCGGAATGCCGCCGTTGAATAGCCGAGAAACAACTCAGGCGAATTCTCGTCATCCACAAAATACGAGTACGGATCTGCCTCTGCCTCCTTGCGGCCCTGCGCCACGGCGCTGGAGTAGTCACCTGTGTACTCGATTACCTCCACGCCACGCGACCCCAGCAGTTGCTTCTTCCACTCCTTTGCGTCTGCGGACATGTGCACGCGCGCCTTGAAGCCCAGCGCAGCGGCGATGGTGCCAATGCTCAATCCAAGGTTGCCCGTGCTGCCAACGGACACCGTGTAGTGCCCAAACAAGTCGCGGATTTTTGCCTCCGCCATTTTCCGATAGTTGTCCCCGGATTGCAGCAGACCGTTTTTCATGCACAGCGTTTCCGCGAAGCACAGGACATTGTATATGCCGCCCCGCGCCTTGACCGAACCTGCCACAGGTAGGTCGTGGTCTGCCTTCAGTAGCATTCTTGCGCCTGGACACAGTTTTTCCGCCAGTTTGGGTATGTCAAGCTGCCGTGATTCAATAATGCCGAACTGCTCGGCTGCCTCGTCGAAAAGCTGCGCCAGCAGTGGCGCGAAACGTGCCAGCCTTGCCTCTGCATCCAGCATGTCGTCTAGCGAAAACTTGCAGGATGACGTCCCTGTACCATATTCGGGATTCCGCCAGAAGAGGGGTTCCCTGCTTTGAAGTTTCTGAATAAAATCGGTCATATATCAATCTCCGTTTGTAATTGTGTGGACAGTGGACTGTGGACTGTTCTATGCCGCGGCGCTATCGTCACAGTTGCTTGCGCACATCACAGTCTTATTGATATGCTATTTTGTTGCAGCCAGGCCAGCCTTGACCACCAGTTCAGCCAACTTTGACTGGCGTTGCAATTCCTTAGCAAGACCGTCCTTCGTTTCGTGAACACCGTATGGACGCGTGCTCCAGATTGCCAATGCAACTTGGAATACAGTGCGCTTGCCGTCAAAATAGAAGTAGTTG
>JAFYGL010000169.1 GCA_017543165.1 Victivallales bacterium
ATGGCATGAGCTACAACCCCACCAAGGTGGGCACCATGCACCCCAGCCTGAAATTCAATCTGCTCAGGGCGCAGATCGACGCTTCACACGAAATCGGCGTCAAGGTGCCAATGTATCTTTCCGCTGGCCTCAACGAGGTGAAATTCCAGGAGAGGCCAGACTGGATGTCCATTGACCATGAAGGACGCTATGCAGGCTGGGTCCACTCGAACCTGACGCCTGGCTACCACAAGCTCTGCTTCAACACCGCATATCTGGACTTCCTCTGCGACATGCTTGCCGAGGCGGTGCAAATGTTCCCTGATGCGGACGGGGTGTTCCTGGACATAACCACACAGCTCCAGTGCTGCTGTCCCAAATGCACCAGGGACATGTGGAAGCAGGGGCTGAATCCTGAAAAGGAGGAGGACCGCAAGGCCTTCGCGCAACAGGTGCTTATGAACTACTACAAGCGCACCTACGAGACAGTCAAATCCATTTCCCCAGACATGCCCATTTTCCACAATGGCGTAAGCAACTTGCATGACCTTGAAAGGCTCAAATACTTCTCGCACTACGAAATTGAATCCCTGCCCACCGCATTCTGGGGATATGACCACTTCCCCATGAACGCTGCATGGCTGCGCCGCAGGAACATGGAATTCCTTGGCATGACGGGAAAATTCCATACGGCATGGGGCGAATTCGGCGGTTTCAAGCACCCGAATGCCCTGCGCTATGAATGTGCCGCAATGCTTGCCAACGGTGCGCATTGCAGTGTAGGCGACCAGCTGCACCCTTCTGGCAAACTGGATGCCTCCACATACAAGCTCATTGCGCCAGCATACAGGGAAGTCAAGGAGCGGGAGCCCTGGTGCGAAGGCAGCGTTTCGGCTGCTGAAATCGCCGTGCTGGGGGCCGCAGTCCTGGGCAAAAGCAAGACCAGTTCCGCGCCCCAGGATGAGGGTGTGTCTCGCTTCCTGCTGGAGGAGCACCTGCCTTTCGACCTGGTATGCCCGGATGACGACCTGTCGGATTTCCGTCTGCTGATAGTTCCCGAAGTGGAGAATCTGCCAGAGAACGTGGTCTCAAAGATACGGCAATTCGTCGCCAATGGCGGAAAACTTCTGCTGTCTGGCGCCTCAGCGCTTGGAGCCGATGGCAAGGCACAGTTTGATGTGGGCGGCGAAATTGGCTGCCGCAGCGAATTCTCGCCAGACTACATCCTGGCGAATGAGGACTTTGCGGAAAACCTGCCCAGCTCGCCGTTCCTCAGTTATGGGGCATCCCTACGCTTCAAGGCCAAGGACGGCATTTCGCTTGGCAAGGTCTATGACCCGTATTTCCAGCGCAGCGCACGCCACTTCAGCAGCCATAGGCAGACGCCATTCTCCAACGAGGAAACTGGCTATTCCGCAGGCTGCCTAAAGGGCAGCATCCTGTATTTCGCCCACGATGTGTTCACACTATATCGTGCAACTGGCGCCACCACCCTCAAATATTTCGTGCGCAATGCGCTGAGAAAACTTCTTGGAGACGAGATTCCCCTGCGTGCAAACCTGCTTTCCACCGCCAGGTTCTATCTGCGCCGCCAGGAGAAGGAAAGCCGCTATATCGGGCATTTCCTCTATGCGCCCACGGTTCTGCGCGGCGGGCAGGTGAAGAAAGAGGACGGCACCACCCTGGGCTACGACAAACTGGAAATCATCGAGGACCTGCCTCCCTGCCCCAAGGCAGAAATCGACCTGTACATCGCCAAACCAGTGAAGAGCCTGCACCTAGTGCCAGAGGGCAAAGAACTGCCCTTCACCCAGGTAGGCGACAGGCTGCGCTTCACCCTGCCCTCCTTCACATGCCAGGCTCTTGTGGAAATCAACGTGTGAGAGGAACACGCTGTTTTGCCAGTGCGCTATTCCGCGCGGCCATTGGCCGCGCGTCAGGACGCGTGACTGCCATCCGCGCCCTGCCCTTCGGGAGAACCGCGCCCCGCAACA
>JAFYGL010000170.1 GCA_017543165.1 Victivallales bacterium
AGAATTCAAACACGCCCTTTATGACGGCGTCATGGGTGGAATTGCCGCCCTTGTTGAGGAAGGCGCTCTTCCATACGTCAAACAGCATCAATGCCGTGTCAGGATTGCCCAGGCGTATCTGCAATGCCATCGCCCAGGTGAAGCACCATCCAGTCCAGCCAGACATGCCCTTGCCCACCCAGCGCGCCACGCTGTTGCTCACGATTGCAGTCCACTTTTCGTCATCAGGGTCAATTGTGTTGAAGGGATATATTCCCGCCAGGTGTGAATGATGCCTGTGGCTGGCATCCAGGTACTTGCCTTCCCAAAGGCCGATTTCCTGCTCGCCGTCGTATGTTGTGACCTCGCCTTCACCCCAGTCTCTGCGACGCGGCAGCAGGCAGGCCTCAGGCAATTTTTCCTCAACCTCGCTCCAGCGCCTGTCGCATGGCAGACCAAGCATCTTGGCGCAGCGAATAAGATTGCGCGTCAAGCGATGGCAAGCCGCAAGCTGGAAACTGGCGTTTGCGCCCCAGGCATCGGGATTCGCCCCCTTGTATTCTGGCGACACTGACACTGGCAGGCGCAACTTACCGTCCTTCCTCTCCATCATTGCATAATAGACATTGAATGCGCCTTGCATAAAGTCCAATGCAATATTTTTCATATATTCCATATCGCCAGTATAGTCGGCATAATCGAACATCATCTGCGCAATCCAGGCGGTGCAGCCATGGTCCAGCGTGCCAGTCCAGAAGCCGCCGATGATATGCCCCGTATCATCCACCGCATGAGGCAGCATGTATCCATCGTCAATGCCCAGGAACAGTTTTGCATTGTTGCGGAGTTTGTTCCTCCATGACCATACCATGTCCAGCATTTTCCGCAGGTTGGCATATAGCCCAGCCCGCAATGCAGGCGCATAGCACATTTGGACATTGATGTTGAAGTGATAGTCCCCAGACCAGGGCGGCAGCCTGTTGTCCTCTATCCAAGGTCCCTGCAATCCTGCGGGGACGCCATAGTCCGAGGTCATATTCTGGAATTTGAACATGGCCACGTCATACTGCTTCTGCAATTCCTCGTCTCCAAACGAGACTTGCTGAGAGCATTCCCAGAATCTGTAGATATGCGTTTCTGGAAAACTGTTGGCGAGACTTCTGTCAGAGATTGCCTTTTCCAGTTCTTCTTTTGTCTTGTTGCGGGCAAACCTGCACTTAATCCCCTCGGTCTTCTTGAATACCACGCTTACGCTATATGAACCGTCTTTCTCATTGGGCATTTGCTGGATAAAATAACCAGATTTGGCATCCGCCCGTAAAAATGGCTGCGCAAAGCCGCGCTCCTTTAATTCAGGAACAGAATTATACGCTGGGGACAGACTCCAGCTCTCTATGTTCTTGCTGTAAAAGGCAAACAAATCCTCTTTTTCGTCTATGCTGAGGGACGCCTCTGCAAAGTTGTCCCTGTAGTATGGATTCGGGTTAGGAAACAGGCCCAGTTTCACAGTCATCCCGCCGTATGTCAAATCCAGGCTGTTGCTGTATGCCATGCATGGCGCCTTGAGTTTGATTCGAATGTGTCCTATCGGAACCAGACTGGGACGGGCTGGCTCGCCTTCCTTGGGTCTCAACTGGAATATGCCCTGCAACTTCTGCACATCCTTGTCATACAATGCCTGCCGTATGTTGGCGAAATTCTGCTCTGGACGCCATTCCATGCCGCCTCTGTGGTCCCACAAATCGGCACAGCCAATGGTGATGTTCACCACATCTCCACCGCCCCAGACCAACAGCCCCAAATGCCCGTTGCCCAGCATCGTACCTTCATTGACCTTCAGGGGATATCTGTATTCCCTGGATGCCTTCCGTTCTCTAATCATAAGGAAACTCCTGCGTTTTCTGGTTACTTTGCAGTAATATAATTAGAAAACGTCCATTGCAAACGAAAAAGAGACAAATGGGCAAATGCACATTCGGGGCAAGATGTAGTCTATTTTCCCCTTGACGCAGAGGCACGGAGACACAGTGGCCCACTTAGGTTGCCCTGGCGGTAACAGCCCTTCTGGCGTGATTGTGCCGTATGTGAGCGTAAAAAGACACAGGAATAAATGTCATTCAGAATCGTGTGCACAATTTCAACATCATGCATCTGGCACTAGCATTGAGCAATGCCCCCAGGCCTAAGGTCGCCCTATAAGACCTGGGACGCTCAATATTTGGATTTTCTGTGCGGAAAAGATAGTGATTACTGGAGTTCCAGTATCACATACATGGGATTTCCCGCCAGGCGAACTGCATTTCCTTGCAAGGTCGCGCTGCCCCCCAAGGGGCAATGCACTTTCTTTATGGGCATTGACACTTTGATGCATTCTGTGCACTTTGCGGGGGTAATGTTCTTTATAAGCGATACGGCGGAAGCGCATCTGCGGTGCCCGTCAAATGGATGCTTCACCAGGTCGTAGTCAACGGCTAGCAGATGGACAGTCCTGCCTCTGATGGACACTGCAAAGCCAGGCGCCTGAACAAGCATGGTCTTCTTGCCATATCTCGCGACAAGTTCAAGCAGCCCAGAGGGATTTCTGGAAGCATTCCTGAACAAACCTGGCCGTTCTTCCTCCCATGCATCCTTTCCCTGGTATGAATCCTCAAAATCCTGTCCCTGGATCCAGCTGATGTCCCTGAAATCGCCTGCACAGCTTTGGGGGAGACCGCAGATAT
>JAFYGL010000171.1 GCA_017543165.1 Victivallales bacterium
CTGGTCGCCAAGGCAATAGATTTGGACAAGGATGTGATGAAGACCGTGGCGGCATTCCGAGGCGGGCACAGCCTGAATGACGAGGACCGCAACAGAGTCGGCGCGGAAATCAATACGGCATTTGGACGCATGTTCCCCCAGGTGGAGGCGTACCCGGACCTCAAGGCGCACCAGGCCATAGCAAACGCCATGCAGCAGAACGCATACCTGCAGAAGGAAATCACAGCGGCCAGGGCACTTTACAACGACACCGTGGCGCAATGGAACATGGATGTCTTCGACTGGCCCACAAAGCAGATTGTGGCCGCCCGGGCTGGCTACACCACCAGGATTCCGTTCTCTGTCTCGGCTGATGTCAAGGCACAGGCGCGAGGGACCTTCTTTTGAGCGCTGAAGAATACAATCCACTTGAACGCTACGCAAGCGAGTTCAAGGAGAGCTTCAGCAGGAACGCCAGTGAGTTCTTCGACACTCTTGTCCAGCGTTCTGGAGTAGATGCGGAAGAGAACAAACGGCTGGTGCAGGAATACTATCGCCTGAGCAGCGAGGCAGAGAACGCCGATTTCAAGCATTCCTGGTTTATGCTTCTCATAATGATGTCAATTATCATGCTCTGCATATCGGGCGGGGGGCTGATATGGTCCATCATGGATGAGACATTGCCGTTCAACTGGTTCCTGGATGATCGTCAATGGACACAGTTGCTATGCCTTGGGATTGCCCTGCTCTGCTGCGGTCTGCTGTTCTGGTTTATCCCCGCAATGAGGCGGCAACGCCAAATCCGAGATGAGAAACGCAATGCGGCGAACGAAAAGCGGGCCGAGGCGCAAAGGCTGCTTGACGCACTCAACAGGCTATACACCTGGGACATTCCTGCACGCCTCTTTGAAAAGACGGTGCCTGACTTCAAATTCGACCATTTCTCCAGCCAGGCAAGAATGCTCCAGTTCGCCAATGAATACGGCTGGAACGGGAAATTTGACAATGAAACCTCCGTGCTCTTCACGCAAAGCGGCGACCTGGCGGGGAATCCATTTGCGTTCTGCAACCTGCTTTCCCAGTATTGGGGAGAAGAAACATACTATGGCTCGATAACAATCCACTGGACAACAAGAGAAAGGGATTCCAATGGAAAAAGCTATACAGTGCATCATTCCGAGACACTGACCGCCAGCGTCACCAAGCCAAAACCAGAATATATAAAGCATTCCATGCTGGTATATGGCAATGAGGCTGCGCCAAACCTTTCCTTCAACAGGGAATGTTCGGGACTGGCACAGGAATCGGGCTTCTGGGGCTCCCTCAAAGTACGCAGCGAACGCAAGAAACTTGAAAAGTTCTCCAGAAACCTGACTGACGAATCCAACTACACCATGATGTCCAACAAGGAATTCGAGACCTTGTTCAATACCATGGACAGGGACAACGAGGTGGAATTCAGGGTGCTGTTCACTCCGTTGGCACAGCGCCAGATGGTACAGTTGCTTAAGGACACCAAGGAAGGCTTCGGCGATGACTTCTCATTCAGGAAGGACAAAAAAATCAATGTGATAGAAGCCTCCCATCTGAATGAGACCAGCCTTGACACAAATCCTGGCGAATTCCACAACTTCGACCTGGAGGCCGCAAGAGCGCATTTTATGGAATGGAACAACCAGTATTTCAAGTCCCTCTATTTTGCAATCGCACCGATTCTGGCAATCCCCACATACATACAGACCCTGCCAGAAAGCAAGTTCCAGCCATATCCAGAACTGGCGTTCAAGACAGCCAATGACTGGGAATACGAGGCCACTGCCAACTATCTTGGCGATTCCCGCTTCAAGCACCCAGCCTCAGTGACCCGCAACATCCTCAAGGTAAACGGCATCAGCAGAAGCAACAACACAGGGCATGCCCAAGTATTCGCATACGGATTCAGAACAGAGAAACACACAGAGTACATAGAAAAATTCGGCGGGGACGGCAAGTTCCACACAATTCCAGTGAAATGGCTGGAATACCTGCCCGTCCAGAGGCAAAGCACATTGGACATACAGGAAAAACCTGGCTGCGACGAGGTGCAATGCCGTGCAAACTGCACAAGAGCAGAAATATTCCGCAGGGAAATGCTCGCACTGCTGAACCCCAATGCCTAATCTTGAACAGCGACAAATAAAAACAAATGAGTGATTTTGGACGATGCATGGACAGCTGGATTTCTGTCCAAAGCCTATCCTGGGACAGTGTGCAAATACGATATGGGCTGCCGCTGTTTGCCCCCCAGATTTCTGCCAGTATTAGTTCAGACGGGCAGGAGATTCTCAAAAAGGAGGCCATCGGCAACAATACCACAGGGCATTTCCTGTTTGAAGGACTTCAGCCAGACACGGAATACACTTACACGCTGGCGGTCAAAGACGAGACATTCTCCGAATCATTCCGCACCTTGCCAAAGCCACAAGGAGAACATCTTTTCAAGATGGCAGTTTTGGCGGACTGGCATCTCTCCCTCAGCGAGAATGATTCCAAAGGCCGCCTTCACTCTGAAAGCGCAGATATTGTCAGATTGTTCCTGCGCATGATTGCCGAACGCGGCTGCGACATCGTGATTTCACCTGGAGACGTCACCGACAAGGGCCTGCCTGACGAGTATGCACTGGCCGAACTTGTACTAAAGGATTTTCCACTGCCTTTTTACGCGACGCCAGGCAACCACGACACTCCCATGGATGTGGACCACAACTTCCAGAAGATGTTCGGCTCTGGCTGCTGGATTAAACAGTACAAAGGCTTCCAGCTGGTGGCGTTGGACACTTCGGACGGGCGGCTGGACAAGCAGATGAACATCGATGTCGTCTCGTCCATCAATACCGAGCAGCCAGTCATACTCTTCACCCATTACCAGCTACAGGCGGATGACTGGATACCAGACGCCAACCGCGTGATTATGGATGCGGCTGCGCCTAATTCAGCAGCAATGCTGGACAAACTGTTCAAATGCCGCGGCATTTTCTACATCGGGCACAAGAACGTGGCCGCCCAGGTCAAGTGCAATGCGGTCACCCAGCTGAACACGCCTCAGCCCACCCATTTTCCCGCAGGATATCTTGAGGTGGATTTCTATACGGACGGTGCCTGGCACAGGTTCATTCCACTGCCAAGCGAGGTCCTGAACGAATATTCCAGGATAGGCACGGAACATAGCAAGCCACATTCAAAACCTGGCTGCAATTGCCGCTCGCTGTACAGGGACGGGCTTACGAAGGAATTGTGGAACCAGGTAATCAGGCTGCAACCATAGCCTTCTAATTTCAATCACTCCTCTCCAGTCAGCATACGCAGCGGGTTTTCCCGCAACACAAGTTCAGTGACAAGTTCTCTTGGGATGCCCTTTTCCACAAGCATCGGTATAATGTCAGCAAAAATATGCCTGTACCCTGCCCCGCCATGCTTCTTGAGCAGGCATTTCAGGCAGATGTCGTTGGTTAGAAGCAACTGCCTTTCATAACCGCTCTTGATAATCCACGCGGCAAGTTCCACCCGTTCAACGTCGGAAATGAAACGTCCAGCCGCAAAACCGCCTGGCGCGGGTGTAAACTCCTTGCCGAAGTTGTCCAGTTCGACATAGACGCCCTTCTTCAGCAAAGAAAGGATGTATTCGCGGTTTGGCTCCACATCGGAATGGCAGATAACTATGCGGGAAGGGGCAACGCCGTTGTTCATCAGTATTTCTGCCGCCTCAAGGCCATTGGAGCACCAGGGATAGATGTGGACCTGAACCGCGAGACCGCAGGCAACCTGCGCCTTTGCCGCCGCCACCAATGCCTTGCGCTCGCCAGGCAGAATCTCCTTGCTGGTGCCAATCTCGCCGATTACGCCAGCCCGAATGCCGTCACACACGCCATCTATGCAATCACGCAGTATCGCCTCGGCGGCGTCCTCCTCGCCCATGGAGAGAAAGGCGTCGTCATGGGTGTCGCCAGTGTAGTATCCGCAACCCATCACGATATTCATTCCAGATTCTAGCGCCAGCTGGCGAAGCAGCCTTGCATCACGCCCAATCTGCGCAGTTGTGCAGTCAACGACAGTATCGCATCCCAGGCGTTTCAGCTCCATGCATTCGGCAAGCGCCCCCGCATAATCATCAACAGCCAGGTTGTCGCGCATGGAATACGGGTCTCGCATCAGCGCAGGTCTGTCCTCTGGAGCAAGCGGTCTCTCCAATGCGCCTGGCGCAGCCTGATTGCGCAGGTCTATGAAAAGATGCTCATGTGAAAGCACCATGCCGCAGGAAGCCGTGGAAACAGCCCCCGCTACCGTCTGTATTGCACGCTCGCCCATCGTGTATTCTCCCTTTCAATCAAGATACTTGAAACATAATCCAAAACCGCATATTATGCAATCATGCGATAAAATACAGTCTTTCTCCATTTCTTCCACTTCATGCGCCAGATGTTGCTGCAAAGTCATCAGACACTCCTCCTTTACGCATCTGCGTTAAATATTGGGAAGAAATTACCCGTAATTGCGTAATCGCCTCCTCATTGCAGGGACCAAAGGGACCAAAGGGACCAAAGGGACAAGATTTCCTTGCGGTTGCCTAATTGTTTCATAGCCCC
>JAFYGL010000172.1 GCA_017543165.1 Victivallales bacterium
GTTTTTTCTATCATATTCAAGTCAATTCCCTAAAAAAACTCGCCAACTTTGAAAGTGCTGGGGATGCCGCATGAGGGCGAGTTATGATGCCCACTGTGCTGCCTTACGCCAGTATTTCCTTGATTTTGGCCCGCATCGCGGCGATGGTGCAGATAGAGGCGCGCGGATAGAATGGCAGCCTGCCTGTCCGGCGCAGAATTGCGGCGTATTTTGCATTGAAGGTGTGGCGTGCGGAGATGAACTGTCCCCAGAAGCCATAATGCCACATGACGTCTTCATTTGGCGGCTGCATATTGTCAAACCACTCTTGGGGGAAGAGAGCCAGCCATTTGGGGTTCTGGTTTAGCCAGGTGCTGGTGCGGATCTGTTTTGCGCCAAGTTTCCGCTCCACGGCGTCCAGCATTGTGAGGAAGCACTGTGGCAGGTATTCCCTGTCTGTGAAGATTGACTTTGGGGAGACCATGTTTGCGATGTGGAAGACGACGGTCTTGTTTTCTGCGTCAAGGAGGTGGTCTTCGTGTTTGAGACTTCCGCACCCGCCAGCCAGGTATGCCTTTTGCACCGAATCATCCAGGTAATCCCGTTCGCAGCGGGCGTCCAGCGAGGGCTTGAATACCTGGAATGCCTGTTCCTCGAAGGCCGCGCAATTGTCCTTGCAGTCATTGTAGATGGCTTCAGCCGCATTTTCCAGTTTTAGCCATGGCGCCTCGTCAAAATGCAGTTCCACAGGATTGAGGGTGCCTGGATTTTCATCGCATTTCCTGTAGATGTCCACCCTTCTTCGCAAGGCTGCCTTGAATGTCTCCTCTGGATGTCCCTTCAGCCAATTATGCAGGAAAAACAATTTCAGCCTGACAATCTGGTAAAGGTAATCCCTGTGCTCTTCCAATGTGTGGTCTATGGGGGCGCTCATTTTTTCTCCTGTTTATGTTTGATTTCAAATGCGCCTAATTATAATTGGCAAGCATGATTCTGCAAGAAAATACCTCAAAAAACAAAAAAATGGCGATAGTTGTTTGAAATATTCAGGATGTGCTTGTAAAATAAGGCAAATTTTTTGTTTAAAAACGAGGGTTTAACAAGAGGAGAACATTGTGTCTTGGTTTGACTGGCTTATTGTTGTCGTGCCCATTATCTTCGTCTATTGCGTGGGCATTTACTGTATGCGTTTTGTAAGAGGCGTGGCTGACTTCCTGGCGGCGGGCCGAGTGTGCGGCAGATATGTGCTGTGCGTGGGCGATGTGGCGAACGCCTTGTCAATCATAGGAATGGTGTCATACATCGAGATACACTACCGAACAGGCTTTGCTCTTGCGTTCTGGTCGTCCATCATGACGCCATTGGGCATTTTCATGGGTCTGATGGGCTTCTTCACATACCGTTTCAGGGAAACACGCGCATTGAGCCTGGGCCAGTTCCTGGAAATGCGCTACAGCCGCGGCGTCCGCATCTTTGCATCGGGCTTGCGCTCCGTGGCTGAAATGCTGGCGAACATGATCATGCCCGCCATCGCCGCCCGCTTCTTCATCTATTTCTGGAATCTGCCCAGCCACTTCAATTTCCTGGGACTGCATATCAACACCTTTGTCTTCCTCTGCTTCTTCTTCCTTACCATAGCAATCTCGCTTATCTGCATGGGCGGCACCCTTATCCTTGTCATCACGGACGCTGTCCAGGGCATGTTCTGCTATCCGATTCTTGCCATCTTCATCATCTACATCATGTGCAAGTTGTCCTGGAGCAATGAAATCCTGCCAGTCATGATGGACCGCGCACCAGGCGAGAGTTTCCTGAACCCATTTGACTTGAGCAAACTCAGGGACTTCAACCTGTTCCAACTTTGCGTCACATTCATGGCCACCATCCTGCATCGCGGCAGTTGGATTGGCGCAGGCACCTCCACTGCGGCAAAGACGCCCCACGAGCAGAAAATGGCGAATCTGCTGGGCACATTCCGCTCTGGCGCCGTCACCATCCTGTACATATTGATAGCAATCTTCGTGCTGACGACGCTCAACCACAAGAACTATGCCATCGAGGCCCGCGAAATACGCCAGAAACTCAGCCAGAAGGTGGCCAATGAGGTCATTAAAGACGAAAAGCAACGTGCACAAGTCATGGCGGACATTGCGCAGATACCCGAACTCAGGCACGAAATCGGAAAGGACGAACCCCTTAGCCAGAAGAAGAATCTGGACACGGTTTACCTGGACGCGGCGCAGAAGACTTTGTCTGGCTCGCCTGAGAACAACAAGAACTTCCAGAAGTTCCGCACATTGTTCAATCAGCTGATGGACGCAGAGGTCCTGCGCAAATACCTGCCGCCAGGATTGGCTGGATTGTTCGCGTTGCTGATGGTGCTGGCAATGATTTCAACGGACGATACACGAATCTTCAGTGCAACACTTACCATCGCGCAGGACTGCATCCTGCCCTTCAAGAAGAAGCAGTTCACACCAAAGCAGCACATCTGGATGATACGCATAGTTGCCATTTGCGTTGGCATAATCTTCATCTGCGGCTCGTCCTTCATGTCCCAGATGGACTACATCAGCTTGTTTGTCAGCATGGTGTGCAGCCTGTGGATGGGGGGCTGCGGCCCTGTCATGCTGTTCGGCTTGTACAGCCGCTTCGGCACCACGGCAGGCGCCTGGACCTCCTTGCTCTCAGGAATGGTAGTGTCTGGCTTCACCATATTCCTGCAGCGCGGCTGGGCTGGCATCGTATATCCCTGGCTGGAGAAGCATGAACTCGTGGAGGGCGTCGGCAATTTCCTGACTATGGTTTCCAAGCCCTTCAACCCATACATCCTCTGGGAAATGAACCCAGTCAAATGCCCCATCAATTCGTATGAATTCTATTTCATGACCATGGTGATAAGCCTGACGCTGTACTGCCTGGTCTCATGGCTCACCCTGAAGGAGCCTTTCAATCTGGACAGGATGCTGCACCGCGGAATATACAATGTGGACGGCGAGAAGAAGGCTCAGGACAAGTGGACAATCAAGACCGTGTTCCGCAAAATCATCGGCATCACCCCCGAATACACCACTGGCGACAAGGTCATTGCATGGAGCGTATTCAGCTACAGCCTGGTCTATGGCTTCGGCATCATGTTCCTGGCAACCTGCATATCCAACCTGATACATCCGTGGCTGCCTGAATCCTGGGGACTGTATTTCCACATCAAGTTCCTCACCGTGCCATGCGCAATCGCCTCGTTCTGCACGTTCTTCTTCTTCATCATGGGCCTGAGAGACCTGATACAGCTCTTCAAGGATTTGAGCAAGCGCAAGGTCAATGACCTGGACAACGGCACCGTCAGCGGCAATGTGTCCATAGTTGACCAGGCCGCATTTGAAAAGGTGGAGCACGAAAAGGGCTCCAAGTCCGAGGTAAAGGAAGACATTCAGAAGTAGTCTTGCCAAAAACACACCGCCCTAAGGGGCGGTAGTTTTTTCAGGGACCAAAGGGACAACAATTCAATTTGTTTCTTTGGTCCCTTTGTCTCTTTCGACTCTGAAATTACATCATCCCTGCAATTTCTTATGCAGGGCGATTGCTGGGAGGAGGTTGTCGTTTTCGACAATTGCCTCGGGATGGCAGTCAAAATGCATTGCCAGTTCCACGCCAATGAGCATGTTGCCCAGTTGATTTACATGCATTGCGTTCAAAAGCAGCTTATGACGCAAGACTAGGTTGCCTGCCTTTGAAAACAGTGCGTTCTGGTCTACAAGATGCACATTCTCCTTTTGAGCCACTAGACGCACTATTTCCATATTTTGCTTGAATGCCTCGGCGCGCCTGCTGTCCATTTCTGAGTAGTCCATTGCATAATATGTCTGCAGCACGGGGATTGCATCCAGCGTACGCACTTTGCGCACAATTTCCACCATATTCGCCTCGAACTCTTCGTATGGCACATGTTTTTCAGGGGTTGGATTGCAGTCGTTTCCTCCAAAGGTAATTACAACGCATGCAGGCTTGAAAAACGCCACATCCGTATCGAAGCGAGCCAATGCCTCACGGGTATTATTGCCGCTTACGCCTGAATTCACCATTTGGAATTTACGCCCGAAACGCCCGCGCAGGCAGACTTCCAGTACATCCGCCCAGTGAATGCAAGGCATGTAGCGCTCCGTGTTGGAGGCTCCGAAAACGACGAACATGAAATGCGGCTGTGCCTCAAATGCTTCAATGATGTCAGTGAAAAGTTCCATGTCCAAGGGTGTGTTTTATGATTGTCCAGTGCACCTCATATAGGTGTGCTTTTTTCATTTATCCACAGATTGACGCAGATTTGCACTGATTTCATTCTGAAAACAGAATGAAATCTATGATAATCTGTGCTAATCTGTGGATTAAATATGCACTATTAGTTTATTAAGGGATGAGTGGCACGGTCGCGGAGCCTATTCGTTCATTAGCATTTCGGTAAAGCGCCTGTCCGCGTCTATGGCGCGTATTTCGCCAAGCAGTTCGTTCAAGTTTCCTTCCATTATATTGGTCAGGTCGTAGAGCGTTATTTCAAAACGGTGGTCCGTGACGCGGTTCTGCGGGAAGTTGTAGGTTCTTATGCGTTCGCTGCGGTCGCCAGTGCCCACCTGCGAGCGGCGTTCGCCAGCGTTCTTCTCGTCTTCCTCACGCTGCTTTATCTCCAGCAAACGGGAACGCAAAATTGTCATGGCGATTTCCTTGTTGCGGTGCTGGGATTTTTCCTGCTGGCTCGCCACGAACATGCCAGTGGGAATGTGTGTTACGCGCACTGCGGAGTCCGTGGTGTTGACGCACTGCCCGCCGTGCCCCGAGGCGCGGAACACGTCAATGCGCAGTTCCTCTGGATTCAATTGGAAGTCCACTTCCTCCGCTTCCGCCATGACTGCCACGGTGGCAGTGCTGGTATGGACGCGCCCCTGCGCTTCAGTCACGGGAATGCGCTGCACGCGGTGCACGCCGCTTTCAAAATGCAGATAACTCCAGGCACCATCGCCAATCACCTTGAATGACACGCTCTTTATGCCGCCCAGCTGCGTGTCGCTTAAATCCATAAGTTCTGTCTTCCAGCCCTGTATTTCGCAGAAGCGCTGGTACATGCGATACAGGTCGCCTGCGAACAAGGCCGCCTCGTCCCCGCCTGCGGCTGGCCGTATCTCCATGATGACATCCTTGCCTTCGTTGGGGTGCATGGGCAGTATCAATGCCTTGATGTCGCCGTCTAGTTTGCGTATCTTTTCATTGAGGGCCTCCATGTCGCCCTTGATGACTTCCTTGAAATCGGCGTCATCGGTTTCATGGAGCAATTCTTCGTTGCCCTGCAAATCCGCCTTTGCCTTGCACATTTCGTCCCATGCGGTCACCAGGTTCTTCAACTTCTGGTATTCCAGGTTCAGTTTGCGATAGTCACTCTGGGAACCGCTGGCAAAATCAAACACGGATATCGCCCGTTCAACCTCGGAAAGACGGAAGGACGAATTCTTTATGTATGCTTCTAGATTCATTTAGGTGTGTGGCGTTTATGATTGCGCAGTTGTCCTGCGCGGCCAGGTACGTATGGAAACATCGCGTCCTGATGCGCGGCCCCTGGCCGCGCAGAATAAAAAAATGGCGCAGCCAACGTGTTTGCACGTCGCTGCGCCCGTATGCAAATAACTGCGTTGTATCAGGCCTTCTTTGCGTTGGCATAGCGGCGGCGGAACGCATCAACGCGTCCTTCCGTATCCACCAGTTTCTGCTTGCCAGTGAAGAAAGGATGGCACTTTGAGCAGATACCCACGCTCACCTTCTCGGTGGTGGACATGACTTCGAACTGGTTGCCGCAAGCGCAGGTGACTGTGCACTTCTGGTACTTTGGATGGATTTTTTCTTTCATTGTCTTTCTCCTGATTTTGTGTCGGGGGATTCTATTCCCCCAGTTCCATTAACAATTATTTGGATGATTCCTCTTCTTCCATTGCTGCCTTGCGGCTGAGGCGGATGCGGCCACGGTCATCGATGCCGATGACCTTGACGGTGATCTGCTCGCCCTCGTGGCAGATTTCATCAACGCTCTTCACCCTGTAGTTGGCAAGTTCGGAGATGTGCACCATGCCTTCCTGTCCAGGCAGAACCTCAACAAATGCGCCGAAGTCCTTTATGGTCTTGACTGTGCCTGTGTAGATGCGGCCAACCTCCACCTCGTCCGTTGAGGCGCGAACCATGTACTTTGCCTTCTCCATTGCCTCAAGGCCGTTGGCGAATATGCTGACATTGCCGCTTTCGTCCACATCAATCTGGGCACCTGTGGCCTCCACAATGCCGCGTATGTTCTTTCCGCCAGGGCCAATCAACGCGCCAATCTTGTCCACATTGATCTTGAGGACCTCGACCTGCGGCGCATACTTGTTGAGTTGCGGCCTTGGCTTGTCAATGCATTCCGCCATGATGGCGCGGATCTTTGCGCGAGCCGCCTTGTTGCGCAGCATGGCCTGGTACATGCCTTCAATGTCCAGTCCCGCAATCTTCAGGTCCAGCTGGAAGCCAGTGATGCCCTTTGAAGTGCCTGCAACCTTGAAGTCCATGTCGCCGTAGTGGTCTTCCGAACCGAGGATGTCAGTAAGGAATTCGCGCTTGTCCGTGCCAGTGACAAGACCGACGGAAATGCCAACCACTGCATCGCTGACTGGTACGCCCGCATCCATCAATGCCAGGCTGGAGCCGCAGACTGTCGCCATGGAGGACGAGCCGTTGGAGCCAAGTATTTCTGAAGTGACGCGCACCGTGTAGGGA
>JAFYGL010000173.1 GCA_017543165.1 Victivallales bacterium
CTTGTCCCAGTCAGCGGCATAGCAGAGTCCC
This sequence comes from Victivallales bacterium, assembly GCA_017543165.1. The sequence goes on from JAFYGL010000173.1 coordinate 32, forward strand.
CTGTAGTCGTTGCCCACCCACATATAGGGCAGGAAACTGTCAAAATGCTTCTGTTGGATGGAGCGGCTGGAGAAAATCAGGCCATTGACCTTTGGCACAAAGCCGCCTGGGTTGTGGCGCAGCCCCTCTCCCACCGCATGGTACAGGGTGGCCACTTTCTTGCGGATTGGAATGTCCACATACAGTCTTGTGGGCAGAGGCTTTTTGCCAGGCGCCAGTTTCCAGTCATAGCGGATAAGGCCATCCTGCTCCATGCGGAGTTGCGCATCGATTTTCAATGCATCGCATTCCAGTTTGCTGCTGGCCTCGATGGCGGTCTCAGTCTCCTTGGAGAACTTTGGCGCAGTGCATTTCCAGGCGAGTTTCCTGCCATTGGCTTCGGCGACGACCTCAATCGGGCGCGCCAGGACAGGTGCGCCATTGGCGACTATGCTTTCAGGCAGCCCGTTCTTGCCCAAGCTCATGTCCTTCAGCACGGCGGACAACTTGTTTCCATTGCGCTTCAGAGGCGTAAAGCCAGTTATCAGCCTGTCGTTCATGCCGATTTTGTTTCCAAGCCAGGGATATGCCTTGACTTCAAAGGCCCTTTCGTACAGGGGATTGTCCGAACCAGGCTTTGAGACGAAGAAGGAATACTTGCCGTCATCAAGTTTTCTGCTCACTGGCAATGCGAGATGCAGCGTTGCCATTTCGCGGCCATTTTCCTCCTTGCTGTAGCCCTTGTTGAAGTCCAGCGAGAATGAATCCACCACCTTGTCCTTTGCGTTTCTGATTTGCAGTTGGAGTTGCCTGTCTGGCACAGCCTTGCAGTCCAGCACCAAATCCACCACGGCCTGTTCAATGCTCTGAAACCAGCGCACCGTGCCGTTGACGGACTTGTCGCCCTGGGACAGCATGGTGATTTCAGAGGCGGTAAGCGGGCGGGAGTATATGCTGAAGTCCGCGAAGGCGGCATTTGAAACAAGTGCGCCGCCCACGGTGGACAAGTCCAGGTTCAGCTTGTGGCGCAGCGTAATGCGCAGGATGCCGTTCACATAGACCTCAAAGTAGTCTGGCAGGAAGTTGAACGCCAGGTGCATCCACTGTCCTGGCTGCGGGCGGCGGCCCAGCAGCATGTTCTTGCCCACCTTGTTGTTGGGGCCGAAATACTGTGCGCCGATTAGGAGGCCGCCGTCCCTCTGCTCCTGGAAATAGATGTAGCCGTTGGACCTGAATGAAGTGCCGAAGAATCTGCGGAACGACTTGTCCTTCGGCAGCGGTTCCGCCACTCTCATCCAGAAAGCCACTGCGCCAGGCGAGCTGAGCTTCGTCCTCGGGAATTCCAGCAATCTGCCAGTGAAGTCCAGTACCTTGCGTGAAGCCACAGGCCCCTGCACAACGGGCAGCTCCACATCTTTCTTCATCTTCACTTCCGTGTCTTCCTTGGTGGAGTAATCCACGATATTCTCCTTCCCCGCATCCAGGCTGCAAAACAAGGTCTGGAATGATTCCGTATTGCGCCAGACGGGCGGCTGCGGCGGGGTCCAGGCAAGGGTTCTGTTCCATCCAGAGGATGCGATTTCCACCTGGCACTTCTCGCCTTCTGCGGAATAAGTCTTGGTGAAGTCATTTTCCCATGTGGCACCAGCGGCAATATCCTGCTTGATTTCAGATGGGTCCTTGCCATTGGAGACTTTAAGGGTGATGGCGGCTTTGACTTCCTTGTCCGTCGGATTGGCGACACGCAGGAACAGCGGCAGCCTGGCATCCTCGCCGTATAGGTGCTGTATCGCAATATTGTCCTTGGCCAAGTGGAAGACGGAGTATGAATTGGGGTCCATGAAGCCGCCTGCATCGGTCATGGGCGCCTGATGCACTGGCTCGATGCCGTAGTTGCGGCACACCAGGATACGCCAGTCTCCTTCTGGCGAGCCTGTAACGCCCATTTCCTTCATGGGAAATGCCATTTCCAAAGTCCACACCCTGTTCTTGACGCTGGACTTGATTGTGGCGTTGTGCGCCCAGTCCGTCGATGCTAGGCCATAGCCAGGGCTGTTGTGCATTGCCAGTGCCTGGTCCTCGGAGTTGACGATAAGCTGGAAAGTGCCGAACTTCAGTGATTCCACCTTGCGCAGGTTCTGTGGCGGCGCGAACCAGAGTTCCAGCGAATCCTGCATGCTGATTGCGCGGGCGCCCGTATTCAGGCCGCCGCGTGGCGGCGTTTCCGCCTGCAATGCCATGTACAGGTATTTCGCGTCATAGCCCATCCAGACGGTGGTGAGGCGGGCGTCAATGGTTCTTGAGCCGCTGAACGCGGTGGCGAAATCCCATTCACCCTTGCCGAACTGCCCGTCAATAACGGGAGCCTTCTTCATATATGGGACTGAAAAATCGGCTGCCGCGAGAAAACAAGCCGCGAAAATCAGCAAGAACGAATATAGAACCTTGCGCATTGCAGACCTCCTTTAGTAGTACCAGCTATAGGATGTATAGACGCTGCCATAGTATGCCCAGAACGGGCTCTTGTAAGTTTCAGTCCTTGGATTGCCCGCTGCATTAGGCACCAGGATAGGCGTCATCAACTCGCTGCCCGCATGCCCGTCCACAAAGGCAACTATCACATATTGCTGGCCATTGTGTGGAAAATCCATATACTTCATTTCGTTTCCAGAGGCATCGGAGAAGGTCGCCGACTTCTTTGAATCGCCCAGGCTGCTGGTCTGCGAGGGGTATTTCAACTGTGCCGCGCGACGCCTCTTGGTACTGGGCTTGATATATGCGTGAACATACCTGTTCGCACCATACTGATATGTGCTGACAACGGATGTATTGGCGTGGTTGTACGTGTATCCAGACACTGTCACGACCTGGTTCAATTTCTCAGGGCATTGGAATTCAGGAATGTGCTGTTTGGTGTCAGCCTGTGCATTGTTCAAATTGCCTGTTCTCTGAAGGAGCATTGCCCAGGGCGTGCCGCTGGTAGAGGAATCAGTCTTGTACGACACGCAGGGCATCATGAATTCCTCATCGTCGTTTTCATAGAAAGTAATCGCCAGGCGCAGTTCCTTGATGTTGTTCAGGCAGGATGTGCTCCTTGCCTTCATTCTTGCCTTGCTCAATGCAGGCAGCAGCATGGCCGCAAGAATCGCAATGATCGCAATAACCACCAAAAGCTCAATCAGGGTAAAACGGTTCCTTTTCATTGTCGTCTTCCTTTGTTGAAGGGTTATATGTTTGTTTAAATAATCACACATTTGGAATTATAACAAAGTCCCGTTGCCATTTCAAGCCCTGTCTATGAAAAAAAGGGACCAAAGGGACGAAGGGACGAAGGGACGAAGGGACGAAGGGACGGAAGGGACCAAAGGGACCAAAGGGACGAAGGGGCCAAA
>JAFYGL010000174.1 GCA_017543165.1 Victivallales bacterium
TGAGATAATCTGTGGAAATCTGTGGATCAAAAAAAAACATGCCCGACAGGGGATGCTGGACAGTTTTACGGCCTGCCCTTGATTGCATCCACCAGGCCATGGAAGCGTGCCAGGCGCGAGGAGACCTGTTCATCGGAAAGCGGTTCCCCCACGAAGCGCATCCGTTCCAGGTCTATCAGCGCGACTTTCCCGTCTGGCATCACGATGAAATGCTCAGGCTTGTAGTCTGGCCAGTCAAAACCGCAGCCGAACATCTTGCGCAGCAGTCCTTCCGCCTGGGCGACAAAGTCCTTTTCCTGGCCACCGCGTATCAATTCCTCCAGATTCGTGCCATGGATTTCCCGCATGAGCATGGCGGCCTTGGAAGGCAGCCCCCACGCAGTCATCTGCCCCCACGCAATTACATCGGGGACAATGAAGCCTGCATTCCTGGCATTGTCGAATGCAATCCTTTCCTTGACGGAATTCTGCGCAGGCTTTTTTCCGCAGAAGAAGTCCTTGATTATCTCCTTCTTGTATGTGAAATAATCGCATTTAAGGAAAAGATGCTCATTTTCCTCGCCAGGCAAGGGGATTTTATATGTGGCGCCGCGCCTATGCAAGGAGGTGCAGCCTTCACTTCTGAAAGCCAGCATCTTCTCCAGCGAATCAAGCCCCAACTCCTGCAATCTGGATTCCCAGCCCTTCTCTATGTGAAATTCCTTCATTCTACACCTAATAGTTTTTTCAATCCTGTTATTGCCTCGGGCTTTGTCCGCCTTTCGATATGCCTGTTGTTTTCAGCTATCTCCAATGCAAGTTGGAACAGGCGCTTCCATTGCCCTTCATCAAGGCCAGACTTCTCCTTGTAGGCATTGCAGAAGGCCCCGAAATGGCTGACCAGGCTCTCAACTGGAGGCTTGTGGTAGCCGCTTTCGATGAACTGCGCCAGATTGAAGGCCCTCTTCACCAGCGGCAAGTCCTTGTACTGCTTGACTTTGTCGCAATCCACAATCACCACAGGCGACAATGCAGGGCAATTGTCATTTACCACAAAGTTGGGCGACTTGGTGTCGCCATGAAATACATTCCTCCTGTGCATTTCAGCCAGCAGCCTGCCAGCCTCTGCAAAACATTCCAGAGTTCTGGCATCATCTGGGACTACATAGTCAAAGTTAAAGAGATTGGATTTGCCCGCATCTTCAAAAACCACGACCTGCCAGTCCCCCATGAGGCAGTCGCACAGGCATCCAGGCGTAAGCCCACCAAGGCAATCCATGTAGTTGAACGAGCGGACCTTCATTCCAAGAATGCGCCTGAAAAATCCCAGTTGGTAAGTCTTCACTATGTAGGACTTCCCGTCATAGCAGACACGTGTCACCTGCCTCTTGGCAATGTTACGCAATGCCGTTCCATTGCTGACAGCCCTCCAATGCGCCTCGGCCAGGCAGGAAAGCGCCTCGCCGCAAATGTCCTTGCCTGACATCACTTGCCCGCCTCCCTTGCCTGGACATACTCGCTGGCAGCGCGATGCATCCTCTCCGCCGCGGCCTTGCGCCAATCCATAATCGCGCTCCGCTGTTTGCGCAGCAGCCCCAGATACTCGGCGCATGGCTTTGCGGTGACAGGTCCATTGAAATCCAGCAATTTCAATTCATCGCCCTCTTTCTGCAAATCGCAGAGCAGGCTGAACTGCGCGAACAAGTCCAACTTGGAGGCGGCATCAAGCCTATCCTTGCCCGCTTCCAACTGGTCCTGCAAATAAAGTGGATATTCATTGATGTGCACCAGCAGCATGAGCGCCACCGCTTCAAGACTGCCCTTCCTGGCCCAATCCAGCATCTGCCCCTGCGTCCAGACCCTGTCGATTCTCAGCTGTGGTTCTTCACTGGCTTTAGGCACATCCTTTTCAGCGTAGTATTTTTGGGTGTCAAGCAGTTTGACGTCATTTATTGGGTGGCTTTCCTCCACAAAGAAACTTTTGCTGTAGAACTCATTCAACTCCAGCATTTTCGAGAAGCCAGGCCCCTTGAAAGTAAAGAAAACGCGAACATGCGCCTGAGGTTCAATTTGCCTAATGCGTATGACCTGCAGGATTCGGTCCTGAAGGAACATGATTCTGGATGAATGAAGCATGTCCGCCCTGCCCTCGGCCTCCTTCACATAGTCTGGATTCTCCACGCGACGCGCCTCAAGCAATCTTGCAACTGTCCTGGTGCTTTGCCTCTCGCTGCTCTCATTGGCCTCGAAATTCGCCACATTCCCGCCAGAAGAAGCATAATCGGCATTGGGCTGTTCCTGGAAGACAAGGATTCTCCCCAATCCAAACGCATCCAGCAGCCTTTTCAGCTCATTCTCCAAATCCTGCCTGTAGGTCACGCCAATGCCAGGCATGGCGGAAAGCATCTCGCCCAATGAAATAGTGCGGCGCAGCACAGTGGCAAGCACACGCTCCCTGCCCTGCTGGTATTGCCGTTCCACATCCTGCTGAAGTGCAATCTCCTCGTCAGTCCTGGCCACCTTGCACATTTCCCGCATCATGGAGCATATTGCGTATGCCACTGCGGGCTTGTTTGCTATCTCCAATGCCTGCCGCGAAGCCTCGCTGTATTTCTTTACAACTTCTGGCAAGAATGCCCTGAACGACAGTTCCACGCCAAAGCCAACTGGCAACTTCCTCATGACATGCGAATATACGCCAAAACGATTGTCCTTCCCTGCATTCAGTTGCGCCATGCAGTCGCAATAAAAGAGATAGGCCTCCCAGTAGCGTTGCTCCTTGCCCAATGCCTCTATTGCATCTGCCCACATTCCACAACGCATCTGCCCCATTCTCTCAAGCAGCGCATCCAGACGGGCGGCATTATGCCTCAATGCCTCCTTGAAACGGGCATCATCGCCTATACTGGACAACACGCCGCCAAGCCAGTTCTCCATCCTGGCAAGTTCATTTTCTTTTTTGGCGTCGTATGTCTTGCCTTCTTTATGGGGGCCGCCTTGCAGTTCCGCCAGTTTCCTCTCCACCTTGTCCAGGAGGCACTGCACGTATTTTGCTGGCAAATATGCCTTGAACTCAAAGATTTTCCGCTGCAAATTGCCATATCCGACTTCATCTATTGAGAAGCCCTGATGAAGCGGCTTTTCAACGGCCTCAGCCCATTCCAGCGCCTCATCCATGGCCGTCAAGTCACCCAGGCCATCCCATTTATACTCGTCCAGCACATCCTGGATATCCCTAGCCACATCTATTGTTTTTATTAGATATTCTGCGTATGCTATGATAAAATCACGATTGAAGCCCTTTGGTTCCTCAAGGGGAAGTGCTTTTCTATTCTCCGCCCACAGGCGGAAGGCCTCCTGCTGCTTCCTGCCATATTTACGCCATATCGGGGATTGCATGCAGGCATCAATGGAAATATCCACCTGCGCAGGAACCGAATAATACGCCATGACTTCCCTTAGTGTCTGCTGCGCCTTGACATAGTCATCCATGAGCCTTATCACGCTGGGCTGCAAAGTGGGTATCCCCTCATCCAGACGCAACAATGGCGCAAAACGCTGCACGGCCAGATTTGACTGCTGCTCATAAAGTTCCCTGGACAGCCGATGCAGCGCCTCCTTTTCCTCGTCATTCGCACCAGCCTCTTTTTTCTCGGCCTGCCAGTTCAACAAGGCATACGCCACATCCGCACCGCAGACTTCCTGCAACTGGCCAACTGAAACAGTGCCCAAGTTGAAACAGGAACAAAAAAGGCAGGCACACAGCACCATCAGGCCACACAACAGCCCCGCCCCTAACAATACCTGCCTTCTCTGCTTCATATTTCTTCTAGAATACACCGCCTACAGTCCACAGTCCA
>JAFYGL010000175.1 GCA_017543165.1 Victivallales bacterium
GCTGCCTGAACAACCTGAAGCAGATTGGCCTTGCAATAACCTTGTACGCCGATGACTGGGATGACTATGTGGTGCCCCAAAGGGTGCCTGCCAGGTGGACAGAGACCTCCATGTGGATGTCCAGGCTCTGCGGAATAGATGCCCCGACAGGCAATTTGCCGCCAGGACCACCCTACGGCATTACCCGCCCTACGCACAACGGCGACAGGAACTGCGTATGGTGGTGCCCGTCCGAAGGCATGGGCTTTGGCACATTCTCCTACTACCACTATGCCTGCAATCCCAATGTCATAAGGGGATGCCAGGATTCCACAGGCAAACTACCCAAGAACAATGGCATAAAACTAGTGCAGATAAACACGCCCAGCGAGGCCAAGACCGTGATGGATTCAGCCAGAAGCAATGACTGCAAGGCCAACTGGGGCCAGATGGTCAGCTACAGGCATGGCGCAGGCGACGCACGCGGACAAGGCAATGTGGCCAACCAAGGCGATGCAGTCGCCACGATTTTCCCAGGTTCAGGGGCGCGTGTCAACACGTTGTTCATTGACGGCCATGCGGTCTCCATGCCAATTGGAGAATTTTGCGCACCATACGCATGGACCAGAAAGGAGCAGTTCATTAACATGGGCGGTCAGGACTTCAGCAAGATACTTGATTGAGCAGTGGACAATGGGGGCTTGCCTCTGGCATGGCACAGTTGATGTGGGCGCCGAGGCGGCGCCCACTCAGGTTGCCTTGGCGGGAACAGCATTCTTGGCAGTATGCATAAAACAGTCCACAGACCACAGACCACAGTCCACATTTTAGGAGAACAACATGATGAAGCGCATTCTATTTGCATTGGCAGTGATTATTGGCATTGGCTTGTTTGCCCAGGAGCCAATACAAAAATGGGATTTCAACGGGGCGGACACGGGATTGAAACTGCTCAGGGCCGAGACTGGCATTAAAATGGTGGAAGGCCTCACAGGCAAGGCGCTGTATATTGGCGGCGGCTACAAGAACAACAAGGCAGGCGGCGCCAGCACCAGCATTGAACCAACGACCTTCACCAAGCCGTTCACCATCGACTTGTGGCTGAAGCTGGATGACAAAATCGACTACAAGATGTTCAGGGACATTGTGGGCAACGGCGCGGACAAAGGTCCTGGCTTCAGGCTTACATACTACTACAATCAATTGCGTGTGATAACTGGCGACGGCACCACCCACCAGGCGGCAGTGGTCGGCACCAAGATAATCATCCCCAAAGAGGAATGGTTCTTCATTACAATGACATACAGCGGAAGCGAACTTGCAATTTACATCAATGGCAAGGAGGCAATGAAAAAGGAAATCACACTCACCGCAGGGAAAAAGATGTTCTCCTTTGGCTCCTACAAAGGCGGCATGGCATATCCGCTAAAAGGCGCATTGGACAATGTGCGCATATATGACAAGGTCCTTGACCAGGCTGAAATCGTGGCCATATACGAAAAGGAGGTCATACGATGAGATTCTTGACTGCATTGACACTGTTCGCCTCTCTGCTGCTTTTCGCAGTCCAGGACATTAAATTAAACGTAACTAAAAATGTGCCTCTGGTGGACGGCGACATTTCCGATGCCTGCTGGCAGGAGGCCCCCTGGCAGGAAGGTTTCACCACACTGAAGACTGGCGTTCCTGCAAAAGAGGCCACGCGTTTCAAGATATTGCAGGGGAAAAGCGGATTGTACCTGGCGATTGACTGCCTTGACAACAAGGTCGAAAGCGAAGTGCGCCCGCATGACGGCATGGTCTGGTGGGATGACTGCGTGGAAATCTTCGTCGTGACAGAAAGCGAAATCAATGTGGACGCCAATGTGCGGGAATACTATCAATTCATAGTCAATGCAGCTGGCTCCATGTTCGAGGGCCACATCAAGGCCACCATCGGCAACGGAAAATGGAACGGCCCCTGGCGTTCAGCCGTCGCGAAGAACGAGCATGGCTGGCAGGCGGAAGCATTCATTCCATTCGCGGCATTTCCGAATCCAGAGGGCAATACCTGGCATCTCAACGTGGGGCGTGAAAACAAGGACGTGGAGATAAGCACCTGGGCAAAGATGCTCACTTATTCAAGCCTGGACAAGTACAAGAAGATAAGCGGTCTGGCGATAGATGCACAGCGCTACAACCTGGGCCTGGATGAAGTCAAGTTCAATGTACGCCCACCTGATGCAATGCCATTCCTGGTCACCAAGGTAAAGGGCACGCCAAAAAGAAAACTCTACCTGGCCAGCAAGATTGTGAAGGACGGCAATTTCATATCCTACGATGAAAACCAGATCGCTCTTGACGGGCAAGGCAACGCCGAGTACAAGTTCGCCACAGGCATCAAGGATTCAGGCAAATACACCGTAGCAATAAGCTTGATTGACAAGGAAGGCATAGTGTTCCACGAGGAAAGGAAACTGGCGCTCAACCTGGCGCCATGCACACTGGAGTTCGACAGGCCCTACCGCCCGAATGTCATCCTCTCGAAACAGGCGAACAAGACAGTGCCCTTCACACTGTCATTGACGCTGCCACCAGAGACGCTTGCCAAGACAATCGCCAAGATAGCAGTCAAGGCCCAAGACGGCAAACTGGCGGCCAGCCAGGAACGCAAGAACCTCAAGGCAACGGAGAAATTCATCGTTGATGCTTCAAAGCTCCCATTTGGAAAATACAACATTGAAGTGACGCTACTGGCGGACGGCAAATCCGTGGGCAATGTCAAGACAGATTTAGTCGTGGCAAAGCCAGTTGCAACCGAAGTGTGGCTGGACGAAGACAAGAGAATGGTGGTCAATGGCAAGCCATTCTTCCCAGTGGGATTCATGGGCAGTTCCAATGTGGAGGTTTACCAGGGCACGAAATGCAATATCGCCCACTTCTACGAATTGCAGAATGGGCCTGTTGACAAGTTGAAGCACGCCTTCGAACTGGCAGAGAAGGAGGGCGTCAAACTGATTGTCTATCCATTCCCGAAAATGGGACGCGGCACCATGCAGAAGGCAGGACGCCTTACCGATGAACAGTGGAAGAAGATACACGACTTTGTCATGGAATACAAGGAACACCCTGCCCTGCTTGCCTGGTTCACTTTTGACGAGCCACGCAACCCAACCTTCATCGCCGAGTTGAAGCGCATATACGAAAAACTGCAGGAATGGGATCCAGCGCACCCCGTGATCGGCAACAACAACACCGCCGCTGGCTGCGTGAGCCTGGCAGAAGGCCTCTGCGACGTAATCGCCCTGGACTTGTACCCGAACCCGCGCAAGACAAGCGACAACAGACCTGTCCTGGGCATCTACAACGGAATGCAGCTTATGGTGCAACGCCTGCCAAAACACGGTCTCTGGAACATACCACAGGCCTTTGTCCATGGCGAATCAGACTATGAGAAATCAATCCACCGCATCCCGACGCTGACTGAATTCCGCTGCTACAACTACATTGCAATCGTGGGCGGCGCAACAGGAATCATGGGATACAAGATTGGCACACCCGCCTACCTGGAAGGCAAGACCAAGAAGAATGCAGGCATATTTGCGTCCAGGGGCATGATGCTGTCCCATTTTGAAGGCGTAATACCAGAGATGGCGGCATTGTCCCCAGTCATCCTCGCCGAAACAGTGAACGGCGCCACTTGCGACAACAGCAGCATCAGGCTCTTGACAAAGCGCTACAATGGCAAGTCCTTCATCTTCGTGGTCAACCATACAGGAAAACCGCTGGGGCAAGTGTCAATCGCAATGCCAGGCGCAAACGGCAAGTGGCAGGTACTGTCCGAAGGCCGTTCCCTCAACGCCCAGAACAACACCATCACCGACGACTTCCAGCCATACGCAGTGCACATCTACACCAACGACCTCTCCTACAGCACTGGCATCGACCTGAACCAACTCCAAAAGAAAATCGACCAGCAATAAATACAATGCAGGGGCGCAGAGCAATCTCTGCGCCTCTGCGTTGAATTATGGAGTTTTTGCCTATATTAACCTTGCATTTTTCTCAGTCAAGGAAACATCAAATAAGGACTGCATTTTATGGAGAACTTCATTTACGACACACCAACGAAGGTCTATTTTGGCAGGGGCGAGGAACTCAAGGTCGGCAAGATCATCAAGGAATACAATCCCAGGAAGGTGCTATTGCACTATGGCGGCAAATCGGCGCAGGCAAGTGGTTTGCTGGACCGTGTTCGCAGGTGCCTTTCCATGGAGGGGCTTCATCATGTGGAACTTGGCGGCGTGGTCGCCAATCCTGAATTAAGCCTGGTGCGCAAGGGAATCGCACTCTGCCAGCAGGAAGGGGTGGACTTTGTGCTGGCCGTGGGCGGAGGCTCCGTGCTGGATTCTGCAAAGGACATAGCCAACGGCGTAGCCAATCCCGATGTGGATGTTTGGGACTTCTCCCTTGGCAAAGTGCAGCCCAAAAAGACATTGCACAAAGGCGCGATTTTGACGCTGGCGGCGGCTGGCTCCGAAATGTCAAACTCCTGTGTCATAACCAATGCTGACACCAAGGAGAAGCGAGGCTATGGCAGCCCCTGCAACAGAATGGACTTCGCCATTGAGAACCCTGAGCTTACTTTCACCGTGAACGCATACCAGACAGCCTGCGGCACAGTCGATATCGGCCTCCATACAATCGAGCGCTATTTCTGCCCAGGCCATGACACATACCTCACTGACGCAGTGGCGGAGGCCGTCATCAAGTCCATCTTCAAGGCGGGAAAGGACTGCCTTGCCAATCCATGCGACTATGAGGCCAGGGCAAACATGATGTGGGCCTCATCATTGGCGCACAATGGCCTGACGGAATGCGGGCGCCCCTCGCAACTGGTGGTGCACCAGTTCGAGCACGAGGTGTCAGGCCTTTATCCGCAGGTTGCCCATGGGGCAGGTCTTGCCGCCATCTGGTGCAGCTGGGCAAGGTACGTCTATAAGGCAAACATCATGCGCTGGCTGCAATACGCCTCGCACATCTGGAATGTGGACATTGACTTCGAGCACCCAGAAAAGACCATTGAGAAGGCAATCGACTTGCAGGAGAAATACTATGCTTCCATTGGAATGCCAATCAACCTGCGCTCACTTGGCGTGAGGCAGGAGGATTTGGAGCCAATGGCGCTGGCTTGCTCAAGAAACAAGACACGCACACTGCTTGGCGACAAGCCATTGGCATACGATGAAATACTTGATATCTTCAAGATGGCATTCTGAGAGAGGAGTTTGATTGCAAAATGAAGGATATTTTTGAGGAAATCAGGGAAAACTACGATTTCATCGGACTGCAAAACAGGACATATACCCTGGCCCGCATGGAAAAGCGGAACAGCTACGATGACTTTGACGCCAACACAAAATACTGCATGGAGGAAATGAAGCGCCTGGGCTTCTCGCAGGTAAGGCGCTTCACCCATAAGGCGGACGGTGTCACCAGCTGCTTTGACTGCATAATGCCCCGCGCCTGGTCCAGAAGCAGAACCAAGCGCTCTTTCCTGGAGATTGTGGAAGGCGATGTGCCAGAATACGAGAAGGTGCTTGCCGACAGCAACGAGAATCCGATGCAGGCCTGCTTCTGGATGGCTCCCACGCCCGCAAAAGGCATAAAAGCCGAACTGGTGAACTTCGATGACCTGGGAATGGAACGCCTTTCAGAGGCAAAGGGGAAATGGCTTCTGTACGCGCCAGAAAAGGGCTTCTCGCTGGGAGGCGGCAACTTCAACACCTTTGCAAAATCAGGCATAGCGGGGCTGGTCCTCTGCAACCTTGCCAATCTTGAGACAATGCCAGACGATTTGAACTGGTACAATGGACTGGGCTACTGTGGCTGGTATTTAAGCAAGGATGACGCCAACATGCCCGCCTTCTCCATTCCTCCACGCCGCGCCATTACCTTGAAAGCGCAGTTGAAGGCAGGCAGGATAGTAGTGAACGGCGTGCTTAATTCAAAAATCTACGATGGTGAAATCTATACTGTCACTGGCATTGTACCTGGCGAAAGCAAGGAGGAAATCGCGCTTTTCGCCCATTTGTACGAGCCATTCATTATTGATGATTCCGCAGGCTTCGCCCATCTCTGCGAACTGGGTGCACAACTGATACGGCGCAAGGTCAAACTGAAGAAAACGCTGCGTGTTGTATTCTCAATGGAATTGTACGGCTTTGCAGCATACCTGAAACAGCATGGCAAGAACATAATCCTTGCCGCCAACTTCGACGGCATCCAGCACAATGAAAGCTACAACCTCATGATGCGCAGGACGCCTTTCTATCATGCCTCATGCGCGGACTGGGTAATGGAGGACACACTGAAAAAGCGCCTTGGGGACAAGTTCACGTTGATACCAGAACCTGCCGGCCTGTCTGACGACACATTTGCAAACGACCCGTCCTTCGGCATCCCCACTTTCTGGATGCATTCCCCATGCAAAGTCAGCCACCACAGCACTGGCTATCTCTTCGAGCCCAACTGGCCCGCTTCCAAGGAAACACTGCCCGTATTCGCGGAGATTATCCAGAAGTTGCTCTGCGGCGGCCCTCTGCCAGATTATTCCACCAGAGCCGAAAAAGATTTGGACAAGGCGCTCAAGGACATTCTGCAAAGCAAGGAACTGAGTTCTTTTGAAAAACGCGTGCGCGCCAATGTGGAATACCAGCGCCAGTGCAATAGACTTGCCTCGCTCAAGACAATCGCTGGCATGGAGGCTTCAACGGAACGCATTGCCGCCATTTACGACAAGGCGAAGAAAGCCCTGGACAAACTGCCAGAGGATACGCTATCCACAACGGAACAAAAGGCTGCGTCCTGGGTTGTCAAGGCCGCTGCCCACGGCTATCCTTTCTCGCTGGCCCGCGTTCCTTTCGCTGAACGCAGACCAGCAAGGGGTATTTCCCGCTTATTGTGGACGCAGCTTGACGGCAAGACCAGCCTTCTTGAAGCAATCAGACGGGCTGACGCGGAAATCGGCAAAAGAACTGACGACAACGCAATCAATCGCCTTATGTGCACCCTGGAATATGTGGCAAAATACGGCTATGCCACAATCAAACGCAAATGAACTGACAGGATAATTGCAATACGGAGTTTTTTTGAAGGGAACGCCTTGCCCCCTGGCTCAATAGGCAGACGCCTAGAATTTATCCACCAGTGAATAATGGACAAGCCTGCCGCGATGTGGCATTGAAGGAGCGATATCCAGTGTCATCTGGTGTTCGCCGTGCATGATGTCCTTGCTGCATGGCAGGCTTTTGCAGCCGCAATTGGCAAGCGCAGTCCAGATTGGCGAGGTGTTGTGCAGGGCGCATGTCAATTCGCCATTGGTTGTATATTGCGCCAGAAAACGGCAGACATCCTGTTCGGGGACACTATTTTCAGCAAAGCATTCGGCAAGTATGTCATCAAAGAAAATTGCCGTGATGCCCTCGCTGTATGCAAAACGGTGGGCAGGATCCTGGAAAATGCGACGCCATCCAAGGTATTCCCGATTCATGCCGCGCAAGACCTTGCCGCAGAAATCCTGTTTTTCGTACAAGTCGATGAATTGCGCACGTACATTTTCTGGCAATTCATTTCCGCATATTGTTTGGGACGTTTTTTGCAGATATTCGGCAGGAAAGACGATTTGCCGTGGTGGGGTTGATGTGTATCCATACCATCCTGCGCTCTCATACACCCTGTCCTTGCCAGTGTAGAGCGGCAGCGAATCATAGCCGTTTTCAGCCGCCCAGTCCTTTGCGAAAAGGCAGAGATTCCGCGCAATGCCCTGCCCTCGCGCCTCTGGTGCCACCGCCACTGACGCAATCCCGCCAAACAAAAACGTGCCTCCAGCCCCGTCGGATATGGCATAAGGGATTATGCCGCAATGCCCAACTATTTCACTGCCATGAAACGCACCAAAAGATATCTCGTCAAAGGGGAAAACCTTGTTTCTGGCGGCAGTCTGCTCCCAGTAGTCCGGAAAGCAACGCGCTAGAAGCGGCAATGCCGCAGGCTGCTCCGTTTCAGTGTCAAGCAATCTTATGGTGATGTCACTATTCATGCTTTGCTAAAATTCTAGATGCCTAGACACCTAGATGTAATAACTGTCAGTGCGGAACGGGGAGGCTGGCATGTCGGCGCAGTTGTAGAGCGTGCTGCGTGGATTGTTCGCCCAGGCATAGCGAACCGCCCTGGGATTGGATACCTTGGAAGATGCCACCAGCACTGTATTCTCCTGTATCTCCACAAAGTCGGCTGGGTGGAAAACGCGGTCCGCTCCAGCCACCACAAATGCGCGTTCTGGATGCTCCCCCTTCAGGCAAAGTCCTTCCGCCGAACTGAATACAAGCCGCATCTTGCCCCCGCAGGCCTCGCATCTTTCATAAACAGGCCCTTCGCCTGGACTTGATTGCAGGCGATACACATTGGTAAACGCATTCTGCGCCAGCCTGTGGCCGACGGACTTCTTGTCCTGCGGATGCACATCAACATCCTCGCCAACATCAACGGCGCTTGCCATATATACATTAGCCATCCTTTGGCAGACCTCACGCTGCTTCTCGCGCAGGAGCGCCCATATCGCGTCCTGGTCATAATCCGCCGCCTGGTGGTAATTGGCCAACTGCACTTGCAGGAATGGATAATCGCCTTGCCCCCACTGGTAGCGCCAGTCATCTATCATGGCCGACAATTTGTCGGCATACATCCTTGCATCCTCCATGGTATGAGCGTTATTCTCGCCCTGATACCAGATTACGCCCCTGATTGCGTAAGGTATAAGTGGGCGGAGCATGGAGTTGAAGAGCATTGCAGGTGTATTGTGGTTGCTTACGCCGTATTGCGATTCAAGTTTCACGGGCACCACATCCCCCAGGTCCAGTTCCACCAGCAGTTTCCATTCGCCCGCCAGCGGAATCCGTTCATCAGCATTGTCTTTCAATTCCAGGGCGAATGTGAATGGAGAGCCATTGAACGAGCCATCGCAGAAGGCAGAATAGGCGCGAATTGCAATAAGAGCCTCGCCGCCATGAACCAAATTGCCTGGAATTGAATATTCGCGTGTGCTGTCCCAGTAGCAGGTATCATATCCATCCCCAGTCCTGCCGATTTCCACGCCGTTGAAATATGTTATGTCCGTCTTGTCTATGCCCCCAAGATGCAGCAGCAGCTCCTTGCCTTCCCAATGCTTTGGGATGCTGATTCTCTTGCGTCCCCAGACAACACCGTTGCCTGCCAGTTTCTGCAATTTCCAGCTGCCTGGCACGGTGAATGGCTTGGCATCCCTGTCATCGTAGTCGAGATTGGCATATCCTTTGGCAAAGCCCAGGTTCTCAGGCACCCCATCGTCCCTCCCCCATTCAAATTCATTCTTGGCGGTATTGATGCCCCAGGCATTGGGACTGGTGGCCAGTCCGTCGATTTCCTCCATCAACGGCCTCATGACTGGATTGCGCATAAGCGCGGAACGGCTGGTCCAGGTCTCCACAGTGCTGCCGCCGTATGCGGTTATAACCAGACCGACTGGCACATCCAGCCTCTCCTTTACATAATAGCCGAACCATGCAGCCACGGCAGACACATTCGCCGCAGTGCCAGGCGTGATCCTGTGCCACGCGCCCTTGAATGTCCCTTCCATGGCACCAGTCTGTGAAACGGGAACTGAAATGTAGCGGAACCTTTCTGGCTCCAGTTTCAGACTGCTGTATTCCTTGTTCTGGAGCATATTCACACGCTCGCCGCTGGGCGGCATGGGGGAACGAGCCCAGTCAGTGCCAATCTTATACGCCATGTTGGACTGCCCTGACGCAAGCCACACCTCGCCCACCAGCACATCGCTGATTTCCGCCTTGTCCCCAGTCCTCATGTTGCTTATGGTCAACGTGTATGGACCGCCTGCCTCCATTGGTGGAAAACGCAGCATGAACGAGCCGTCAAATGCGGAACGCCCCCAGATTTCAACGCCCGCAAAATTCGCCTTCAACGGGCAATTGCCATCTGTTGCGCCCCAGACTGGTATGGAAATGCGACGCTGAAATACCGCGCCATCCTGAAACAAAGTACCCAACTTCATTGTAATACCCTCTTATTGATATGTGGACTGTGGACTGTGTTGCGCCTGCAAGACGCGAATGGCGGTCACGCGTCCTGACGCGCGGCCAATGGCCGCGCGGAATAGCGTGCCCCGTACAGACCACAGACGACCTTACATTCTGCCAACAGTGTATTCGTAGTTTGCCAGCAATTGCAGATATGCTATTTTCTTTTCTATCAGAGCCACGTTTGCGTTTTCCAGGTCGGTCTGGGTACGGACTAGTTCCAGGATGTCGATTTCGCCGTTTTCCCACTTGTCCTTGTAGAGTTCCTCCTTGCGCCTTTGGAAATCACAGATGCTTTCCTGAAGGCGCACTGCATCGGCAGATTCCAGAAGTCTCCTGTGGAAACCGATTACTGAAGTCTTCAGTTCCTGCTGCAAAATAAAATAGTCGTGCTGGTTTGATTCAAGTTTGTTGCGGCTGGTCTGCAATCTTGCCAATTCCGCGTTGCGGCCCAGGTTCCATGTGAAGTTGAGGGCGATGACCTGTTCTTCCCTGCCGTTGAAATTGAAGCCGTCTCCATCGCCGTACTTGTAATGCGTGGCGGACAACTTGACATCTGGAATGGTTCTGTTGTCATAGATTTCCTCCTGCATGGTCAACTTGCGACGTTCCAGCCTGTTGTTTATGAAGGTCTCCAGATTGTCC
>JAFYGL010000176.1 GCA_017543165.1 Victivallales bacterium
CGCCTTGCGGCATACAACCTGCCCGTCATTTGTCACGAATGCGGCTTTGCAAATTTTCGGCAACATTTTTCTACTCCTTTATTGATTGATTAAGAACCTCATATATCCACAAATGAAAAGTGTTTTTGCCATAGGCCTGCTTCAAGATTGATACCAACTTTAAATCACAAGCCCGCCGTTGACGGCAAGCACCTGGCCTGTGATGTAGGTGGCGCCAGGTCCTGCCAGAAAAGAAACAACCGAGGCGACTTCCTCTGGCGTGCCATAGCGCCGCATGGGTATCAATGGCAGGACATGCTCCTTTGGCAAGGAGGCTGTCATCTCCGTGTCTATCACACCAGGCGCAACCACATTCACCAGCACGCCCTTGCGGGCCACCTCGCGTGCCAATGCCTTTGCCGCGCCAATCAATGCGGCCTTGGAGGCGGAATAATTCACCTGCCCTGACTGGCCGACCTGCCCCGATGCGGAACTTATTATGATGATGCGCCCGCCATGCCGCCCAAGCATGCCGAACACAAAGGGCTGCACCGTGTTGTAGAAACCCTCCAAGTTGGTGTCAATGACGCATTTCCATTCATCTGGTGACATGAAAGCAAACAGATTGTCCCTGGCGACACCTGCATTATAGACCAGCACATCGGGGAGAAGCCCGCCTTCAACATACGGTTGCAATGCGGCGTGCGCTGCTTCGGCATCCACCACATCAAGAGGCAGAATTGTGCATTTTACGCCGCAATTCTGCACAAGCCTCGCCGTTTCTTCAGAATTATCGCCTGCCTTGCGCGTCGTGGCCACGATGTCATAGCCTTCCTGCGCCAGCCTGAGCGCAATAGCACGGCCTATGCCCTTGCAACCACCTATAATCAACGCCAGCATTTTGTCACCTCTTGAAAATTACCTCTATAATTTAGATTCATATTGCTGCCAGTCAATTAAACCTTAATGGCAAAGTTCGCAAGTTGGATTCTCCACCATATCCGTTGTGCGAGAACAACTTTTTTCATCATTGTTTCTCATTCATTTTGCCTACGCTCTCAAAGAACGCTTGCTTAAAACAGCAAAACCTTGACCATTTCATCTATCTTGTTATTGAAACGTTCTGGCAGCATTGCGCGGGCTAGTTCCGTCAAGAGCCCAGCCTCCTCCATGACGACAACAATCACATTGCCCGCCATGGATGCATCAAGCAATGTTCCCGCCAATGATATTGCCTGTTTCTCCATGTCCTCAAAGCCATTGATGGCGAACGAGGGGCCATGTATCTTCAATACGGTGCACAAGTATGAGGCGGCTGCATTTTGCACTGAATGGGAGAATTTGGTGGGCAGAATCTGGTCTTCGGGGTAGTCCAGTATGTCGTCCAGCGTGGCAAACACCGTCTTGTGGGGTCCAAAGCAGGTGGCCGTGACCAAGGCGCAGTCCTGCGTCGGCATTTTCTCCAGGGCATGGTCAATAGCGGCGATTGCCATGGAGGTAAACCTGTCCACCCTGCGCAGGCCGTACTTTGCCCTGGCAGCCTTCAATTCCTCATCTGTGAAACCATGATATGTCTTGCTTAAAATCGGCTGCATTCTATTGATTCCTTTGAGGTAATTTCTGAGAAATTACCTCCTTTGTATGAGCAACGCAGAATTGGAGCCGCCGAATGCCAGGGATGTGGAAAGCGCATAATGCGGTCTCTCCAACTTCAGGCATTCCTTCAATGGCTCGACTGGGAGGTCATCTGGCTTTTCGGCATAGCGAACGCTGGCCGCCGCCATGCCGCATTCCAGCATGAAGCATGTGAATATTGCCTCGATGGCACCAGCCGCGCCCAATGTGTGCCCTGTCAGAGCCTTGGTGGACATGAAGGGCACCGCGCCGCCAAACATCCTGCCAAACACCTTCGCCTCCACCAGATCGTTCGCCTGGGTGCCAGTGCCATGCGCATTTATGAATGCAAGTTCCTCGCCCTCGGGCATGCCTGCCATGGCGTTGCGCATTGCCATTTCCAACGCGCGTCCTTCAGGGTCAGGCTGCGTTATGTGAAATGCATCAGAACTTTTGCCGAAGCCAGCCACGGCGCATCGCGCCCCCTCCACAATGCCATGCCTCATAATGACAATGCCAGCCGCCTCCCCTAGATTCAAGCCAGAGCGTGCCTTGTCAAAGGGACGGCATGGCTCGTCTGAACAGACACCCAATGCGTTGAAACCCTCGTATGGCACCTGGTTTACCTCGTCCGTCCCGCCTGCAATCGCAATGTCGCACAGCCCCTGCTCCAGCCAAAGGTGGGCGATTCCAATGGCGTCCGCTCCTGACGCACATGCGTTGGAAACGGTCAACGCAGGGCCAGTCACACCCAGCCTGCGCTGGATGTACTCTGCCGGCGAACCATAGACATAGTTCACCATGGGTGCCTTGTCAGGTGTCTCGCCTTTGCGCAACTTTGCATAGAAGGGTATGTTGTTTAGCTGGCAGGCGACTGTGGTGCCTACGGCAATTCCCACTGTCCTGCCCGCCAATGTCTCCTTGGAAAGCCGTGCCTCGCGCAGTGCCTCGTCCAATGCCACATCCAGCATCTGCACTGCATAGCCGCCCAAATGACCTTCCTCCACAGGCAGGCCTTTCAGTTCAAACACAGGCTTCTTCAACGCGGTGGCAAAACGGGTGGGCAATTGTGGCAGCGCAGGGTTCTGCGCATAAAGACCATGTCGATTTGCCGCGCAGTCCAGCCCTAGGGCCGAAACTATGCCTATGCCAAGTATGCTGGATGCCATTGTGTTGTGTGGGTGCGATGTTTATGTGAGTGTCAATAATGCAAATGTCTTGTTACTATATGGCATTTGCAACATGCTGCAAGCAAGCAAGGCAAAACAGCCTCATTCAATCCCTTGTTTTTGCATTTAATGTGTGTGAAATAGCATAAACTGTAATGCCAGAAATGAAGGCCGCCACGGGTGCGACAATCAGGCTGCCTAGGAGCCATTCAAGCAGGCGCAGATGCAGTTCCGTCGAAACAGTCTGCAGCGTCATTGTTCTAAGAAATTGCCTGTGCAGGATGAAATGCCCGATTTCAATGCAGAGGAAAGGTGTGAAGGGAGGCATGTACAGGTTCTGAAGCGCCAGTGCCAGCACCTTGTTGAGCCGAAGCCTCAGGCAGACATACGTTATCACTACAATGTGGCATCCTATCAGTGGCAGGCAGGCGAAGAATGAACTGACGGCAGCGGATATTGCCAGCATTTCAGGGCTGCTGTTCTCTTTCAGCAGGTATTTCAACAACTGAACGGGGTGCTTCCAAAGTGAAATCGGATTATCCTCCTTTTTCCGCGGCGTCAGGTGCTTGAATCCCCAGGGGGCAAGCCGCCTGCAAACCAGTGCGGCATGAAGCAGGCTCAAGCGCAGATTATCTGCGAATGGTTTGAAATGCGAGATGCGTTTTCCTGCTGGCTCGTATTTCACGGAAACTGGCACTTCCAGCAATTTGCAGCCGCCCCACAATGCCTTCACCAGCACCTCTATCTCAAAGTTGTAGCGCATGCAGCGCAAACGCAACTGGGAAATAGCCTTGACTGGATATGCCCTGAAGCCTGATTGCGTGTCTTTGCAGTTAACACCTGTTTCCAAGCGCACCCAGAAATTGGAGAATGCCCTGCCGAATTTGCTGGAACCAGGCACATTCATCGTGTCAAAGTCCCGCACGCCAATGGCAATTGCATCCGCGAGAGGCGCCTTTTCCTTCAGCAGTTCAATGAAGCGCGGCATGTCCTGTGGCGAGTGCTGCCCGTCCCCATCCAAAGCAATCATATAGTCAAAGCCAGCCTCAAGGCAATATTGCAGCGCCGTTTTCAAGGCGGCTCCCTTGCCCTGGTTCAAGGGATGAGTAATCAGCATTATTCCATTGTGCGCCAGTTTTTCGGCAAATGCCTCTGGCAAATCAGTGCTGCCATCATCCACCACCAGCACATCGCCAAGAACGTGCCGTGTCGCAAGAGCCACCTCCAGGATGGTTCCCTTGTTGTTGAATACGGGTATGACAGCAGCAAAACGCATCTTCTATCCCATACGGCAGGTGGCAAATGTCATCTTCTTCAGTTATTCTCTCTCTTGTAGAGTTTTATTTCGGCGCGGCCATTGTCTATCTCGACTGTTATCAACTGGCGCAATCCCTCGTATGCGGCAAATGTGTTCTCAATATGCTCCAGGATGGGCAATTTGCTGGAGACGTATCTGACAGGCCCCTTGAGGCCAAGCGCGATTGCCGCTTCGCAGACGGGTATGGAGGGCAAGGTGGGAACAAAAAGCGAGGCCCGCCCGCTGTCCCTGCCATGGGCCGCATAGTCATCCCAGTACGCTCTGTTGTTGGCGGCGCAGCCATCGCCATTGACGCCGATTATCCCCGTGTTCTCTGGCGACCAATCATCGCATACGGCAATGGCGCAAAGCAGCACGCCCAGCTGTGCCAGGCGCACATTGTCCGCCGCCCGCCTGAAGTCCGCCAAATCCACAGGCATGTCCCCCGCCATCTGCAGGAGCTGTTCCTTCAAATCGGTCAAGTCGGCAAATTGCAAGCTTTTGCCTTCATAGATGCACTTGTGTTCATTGTTGTCCAATGAAATGTGCACTTTCATTTCGAATGACGGCATTATTTTCTGGAAACCAGGGGCGCCTGGCGTATTTGTCGGCAGTCGCATGAGCATTGTGCTGTTAAGCCCGCCAAAGCCCACGTTCAGCGAAAGCAGCACGCCATCACTGGCGATGGCGCGTGGCTCCTTTGCCACAAAGCCCGCCGCGCCTTCAGCCAGATTCTGGAGCCCTGCCTGGGGCGGGAAACACCCTCGCCGCAGGAATTCCAGGCCGTATGCTATCTGCAGGACGCCTGTGGCGCCCAAGGTATGCCCTGTATTGCCCTTTATGGACACCAGCGGCAATGGCCTGCTGAAAACCTGGTTCAACGCGGCAAGCTCCGAGGCGTCGTTGAAAAGCGTGCCAGTTCCATGCCCAATCACCGCCGAGATTTGCGACGACTGCAATTCCGCCAGAACCAAGGTTTCATCAATCAGCGCCGCCAGGCTTTTGCCGCTGCTTTCAGGAGCGGTGATGTGGGATGCGTCACAGCCTTCCCTGGCTTCCAGCAACTGGCCCACGGCGCCTTGCGCGTCCTCCGCAGTCAGCAGCAAGGCGCCGCAGCCTTCGCCAAGGCAAAGCCCGTCCCTATCCCTGTCGTATGGTTTTGGCAGGTCTTTGGAATATGCCCGCAAGGAGGCAAAGCCGCCCGTCACGAATTCGGAGCAGATGTCGATTCCAATCACCAGCGCATAGCGGCAACGCCCATACCTGAGAGCGCGCATTGCCATGGCGGCAGCTGTCTGCCCAGAGGCGCAGGCGGCGGACACCAGCAC
>JAFYGL010000177.1 GCA_017543165.1 Victivallales bacterium
GGCAACAAACTCTGGCTTTTCTTCATTCCTTTTCAATAAAATAGGCGTAATCTATCTTTAAAATAAGCGAATTTTGCGCCAGTTGCGCGCTTTGTGGCAGACCGTAGTAGCGACGGCGTCCTCGCCGTCGCACCAATGGCATGCCTTTCGTTGGTAGAAGCACGCATCTTGCAAGTAACGGTAGTAGCGCAACAGCGTGCAACTGGTGCGACGGCGAGGACGCCGTCGCTACTACGGTCTATTGTAACGGCAAAACGTTTTCAATATGCATTGAATGCGTTATATTGTTGCAAAATCAACATTGGAGACTGTAACGTATGTCATCCATTCACATTCATGCTGTACTGCATTGTTGCGCTTGTGCCATTACATGTATTGTTGTGGCATTGTCATTCGGCTGCGTATCGTCGAATGTTGCGAGCAAAGGCAAAGATGTTCCAAGACAATACATGTTTCCAGGCAACACAGGGCGGCAAATTGAACGCCATGTTGATACAAAAGGGGAATTGCTTATGATACCCTTTGCCCTGGAGCATCCTGGCACAAAGAACCATGGCGTAAAACTTGAACTTCCCAGAATCATAAATTATCCATTCACTGAACTGCCTTTGCTGACAGAATACCAATATGTGTTGCATGGCGGTCTTTGGACGACTGGCAGGAATGGCGCACTCCTTGGCTTCTTGCTGTTGGATGACAAAGGACGCATTTATATAATGGATACTCCAGACAACCCATTGATACAATATGGCGGAGACATCGATTTTCGCCAGGCTTCTCTCTCAAGCGAATGGATTGCGGATTTTCTGATGGAAATAAACAGAGAACAGTGGCCAAAGCAAACGGGATTCTGGAATATGCCAGGTCTTAATGTAGCCTCAATGTTCAGTTGGCGCGATGCAGAGCCGTCTCTGGCAATTGTCAATGACTTTCTGAAAAAGCACCCGCTGGGCATCCAGGGAGATATGGGAAGATGGAATGAAATCTACCGTCCGTGCTTTACGCCAAATGTATTCTGCGAGACAAACCTCCACAAGTTGCCTCCGTTCACAAGCGAACAGGTACTGGCATTGACCACTAAGCGTATTGTCAAAAAGGTTGGAACAGACTTCGAATATGAAGATTCAGAGCTGCTTTTTCCAGACGGATACTCCGTTGGCCATTTAGACGGCATTGGACGGTATTTGGACAAACTCTTGGGTACTGGAAAATACAGTATAATTTCCTTTGACAGGCGGAGTGAGGCAAATGTCAGTGATCCCGAACGTAATGCGCCGTACGCTCCTTTCTTGCGGGAATACGCAAAAGGGAAGGGCATTCCTATTGTCATTTTATATGGCGATGATGCAAATGCACCTGCCTATCCAGGATTGCTCAACGGTGTCAAGCAATACTGGCAATGCCCCGAATGCGCAAGGCAATTTCACAAGCATTCAACTAATCCTGGCGTTGAATTGCACTCAAAGAATATTCTGCTTTTCCCAATCAATCTTGTGCCGAATGTGCTGACAGGCATTATAGCAGTGCCATGTATATGCCTGACGGGAATAGTAAAATCATCGGAGCCTGGCTGGTTTATGATAGGATTGCCGACGTCGCCGATTGAAGGAGTGATTATCGGTATAGTTGAGGCCTGGAATGGACGGCCATTCTGGAACATGTATGTTTGGGATTTTGTAATAGAATAAAACAATAAAATTAGGGAGTAATATCAATGGGGCAGGGCAGAAAAAGAGGATTTATTAGTGGTTTTCGTACAGTTATGCTAATGGTTTTGTTATTGCTCACTGGAGCAAGCGTATTTGGGCAGGCACCCTCAGAGGCTGCAAAGGCTGCCTCTGAAGAAATGATGGTCTATCATCGCAAACCAGCCCCTGAAAAGATAGGCAAAATCATTTCTGGACTGGGAGAAATGCCGTTTGGCGCTAATCAGGCTGCGCCCTTTTCTGGCTTCTTCTTTGAGATATTCAAGAACAATCCTGGCCGCATTAAGGAGTGGCAGCAGGAAATCGCCAAAGTCAAGAATATCAATTTCAAGGGAGTGCTTCTATTGACAATGCAGGCGGCTGTGCCCGAGGCAAGCAAAGATGTCCAGCAAATAATACAGGAGGATGAACGGCTGAAAAAGGCCATAGGAGGCGGCCAATCGCCGAGTCAGGAAGAATACCTGAAATACGGCGCCTCAGATCCAGACTTCAACTGGGGACGCTTCCTGGCTACTGGCAGTCCTGTATATATACACAATATCCTTAAAATTGCCTTTTCACAACTGGAGGCACCAAAGGACAACATAAATCTAATGGCATATGCGGCGCGATGGTCCTTGCAGTCAATGTCAATGCAGCAGCAGGAAATCTCAGTGATTCTCAGTGAATATTTCAAAACGGCTCCAGACAAGGAGGTGGAATTTTTCTTTGAAAACGCCAATGAGACATTGCGTGAGAAGTTGCTGGGCAAGGAACGTGCCTCAAAACTACCACCGATGGAGACGCCGCAGGTCAAAGAAACAAATTCTGAGCGTATGGAGAATCCCTTCCAAGGAATATTCGACGAGGAGTGCTTCAAACGGCACGAGGCTGATGTGCAGAGCCGTTTGAAGCAGCTGGAGGAAATGCTGGTGGAGGATTCGCCAGAGAGTTCGCCAGAGAACATAAAGATATTCATGGACTGCTTCTACCATGGCAAGGCAATTCCAGTTTTGCAAGGGGAAGTCCCTGGCGAGGCCGCAAAAGACTGCTGGGCTGAAATTGTGCGGGTGCTGCGTCTCTTTCAGGCGGGACGTCAGAATGAATATGCCAAGGCATTGTCTGCCTTGCGTCGCACTAGGATGTCTTCGCTGGCACGAGTATTTGTGTTGTAGTTCATGGCAAAAAGCTATTACAACAATTCCCATGAGCGGGAACGCTGTGAACAGGAGCAGCAGGCCGCAATTGAAGCTGCCGTGCGAGAAGGAAACTGGAAAGGTCGCGCCTGCTACCAGTGGTATTACAATTTCTATTCCCTTAGCAAACGCTGCGGAGATCGTTTCTGGGGTGAACTTGAGGCGCGTCTAAAGCCAATTGCTTCAGAGATAGACCCTTGGTTTTGGGAGATGGTACAGGGCAGGGCAGGGATATACTGGGCGTGGACAAATCGTGGCGGCGGCTGGGCATACACTGTCCCCAAGGATGGATGGGAAGGGTTCGGCAGGAATCTGAAGGCGGCAAAAGCACATTTCCAC
>JAFYGL010000021.1 GCA_017543165.1 Victivallales bacterium
ATTGCGATGAGCGATTCCGTGCGTGTTTCGTCAAAGGTGTATATTCTGTTGTTGAATGAGCCGCAGTCGCCGTTGTTGTAGCCAGGCACGCAATAGGCGATGGCTGGCGCCCTGCCCCTGCTGTTGCCGACGCGCCTTATGTTGTCAAAGTACGAGACCACCTTGCCGAACGAGGCCCGCTTCTTGTTTTTGGACACGGGAGGATATGCGTGCAGCCCGTTGATTTCAGCGGTGCCGTTAAACTCGATGCCGTTGCTGTAGGTGCTGATGATGCATGGGTGGTATGGGTCAATCTCACGCAAAATGCCGCAGAAGTCCCTCAGCCATTCAGGCGATATGCCCTGGCAGTCTGGCTCGTCGCAAAGGAACCAGGCAAACAGATTCGGGTTTTCCTTGCCCTTGAGCATCTTTTTCTCCAGAAAACGCTTGTCATCCGCGTTCAGTATGCGTTTTCTGAGTTCCTTGCGTTCTGGATAGCTCCATGCGTGGAGCGGGTCCACATACAGTTTGCCAGGAATGACATAGTATGCGGCATTGCACAGGGTAGTGGTCTTGTCGCCCCACTCCATGATTGGCCAGAAGCGCTTTCCGTCCCTGCAAATGAAGCCCTGCTCGTCAATGTAGATTTCACCTGCCTTGTATTGCAGCTTGACCAGCGGCGCATCCACGACTTGCCCACCATACTTGGCATATATCTTCATCTTGCCGAAGGGAAGTCCTTCCACGGGGCAGCGCACCACGTCGCCCTTCTGCAACTTCTTCACGAAGAGTTGCTTTCCCGCCTCGTCCAGTATGCCTGTCTCAATATCGCCTTCATCCTGGCACTTGACAAGATACTCCACCTCCTTCAGTTTCTGGGACGCGAAGATGGCGTTCCTGTACGAGGGGCGTTTCACCACGATTTCCAGCGACTTCACATCCGCCTTGTATTTGAACGAGAGCCCGCAAAGTGGCTTCTTGCTCTCGTGCTCCCTAACATCCACCAGTATCTTGTAGTCGCCCTTTCCTGGAAGCACCAGTTTAGAGAATGCGGCAGACACGGTTTCCTTCTTGGAGAACACATATTTCTTATGCTGGCCAACGACGGCGTCCTTGTTTATCCAGTAGATGCCTACAATCGCGCCGCGCTTGTCATCAGCCAGATTCGACACTGGCACCTTCACTGAGGCGAGAATCTTGTCGTCCTTGCTTCTCAAATCCACATCGCATTCGCCAATCTTCCAGCAGAACTTCTTCGCCGCATTTACGTCAATGCCCTCAATGACGGCAAACCTGCCTGCGTTGTGGAAGGCGCCGCCTTCCGCGATAGAGGAAGATTCATCGGGTTTAATGATGTTGCGGGCGCAATTGAAGCCCCAGCGCACATTGGCGTCCGATATGTCCAATGCCCACAAAGGCACCCGCACCTCGGCTGACCAGCCAGTCTTACCCGCCTTGCATTTTGCCTGCACCACATCGTTGCGCCAGGCGCCCTGGTTTACTATGCCCGCCTGGCCACGGGTGTATGCGGCCACAGCGCCCGCCGCATTGACGACTATGTGGTAATAGAAGTCCCTCGTGCAGTTGGGGTCCAGCATGATTTCAAAACTGTCGTCCATGAAAATGCTGCCTCGGCCATGGGTGACTGACACATCATTCTTGCCTGCGGGGAACTCCGTCTTGAATGCCACGTAAACATATTCCGCGTCAAATGTGAAGAAGCACTGCCCAGGTGTCGCCTTTGTGCCTTTGTTGTTGATGCGGTATTCGCTGAAGGACACCGCATTCTTCCAGCACTCGTCATTCAAGTTTCCATCCAGAACGGGTGGCTTCGCCGCTTTTGCAGCCACAATTTCAGCAAAGGCGCAGCAGCACAATGCCAGCAAAAACAAGACTGTTTTGGATTTCAAATCAATACTTCTCATAGCCTCTCAATCCCCGTTTAAGCTGGTTTGTCCCGTTGATTTCCTGATACCTCACCGCCCTGACAGAGCCATCCAGGAATGCGCCATTGGCGACATTGCCGTCATACTGCTTGTAGCCCGTGCCTCCGTTTGTCTCGTCAATGAGAGGACCCCCGTCATGGCGGTACGCAATGTATTTCTTGCTGGCGCTCAGAATGTTGGCCTCGCCCTTTCTGGCGAAGTCACATATAATCAGCGCCTTGCTGGCTGATTCTATCTCGCTTTCAGTGTGGGGCTTGTAGTCAGTCGATGAACCGTCATTATACGAGCCGACCAGCACCGCATTCAACGCATAATGGGAATAATAGAAATAACCCGCGCTATAACTGCCAAAACCAGTTGTTTCCGACGGGCATCTGAACAGACTCTCAGCCGCGGCATTCGAAGAATTGACCGATGTTACATTCACACCAACGTTTGCGGCAATGGGAAAATGCCACTGGCCTATGGATGAAGAACCACTCTTTCTCATAAAAGACGAGCGCAAAACTCCGTCATTGTCATCGACATAGATTCTGTACCCCAATATCTGCTGCTTCTCCAGATTCATGCAGGAGATGTTCCTGGCTTTCTGTCTGGCCTTGCTCAATGCAGGCAGCAGCATGGCCGCAAGTATTGCGATTATCGCTATTACAACCAGCAATTCAATCAGTGTAAAATGTCTTCCTAACATTGCATCTCCTTGGATATTTGTGAATAAACGTAGAAATGTCTGTAGACTGTGGAGTTCGCGGGGCACGCTATTCCGCGCGGCCATTGGCCGCGCGTCAGGACGTGTGACCGCCATACGCGTCTTGCATCACAACACTATCCGCCTACACAGTCCACAGTCCACTGACCACTTACAGCAGACCCAGCAACTTGTCAACAATGAAGTCGCTTATGTCGGACTGGTAGCGCGGCATGTATCTGCCAACGCCGCCGTTCACTTCGTAGAAGCCATATTCGCCCCAGTGCTCCTTCACCACGATGCCAGGATTCTTGGCGAAGGTCTCCTTGTCTGGGAAATAGCGGCCATTGCCATTTGCCACGGAGGCTGGTATTGGGAACTGCGCCTTGCTGCGCTTCATCAGGTCCATGCCCAGTTTCACAAAGGGCTCGCCTGGGAAGGCATACACCTGCAAGCCGCCCATCTTCAGCGTCTGGAGGTCCTTCAGCACCCGCAGGTCATCGCCACGGTCGATAAGCATGGCCATCTCCAGCATCCTGTCATGCAGGAAGCCCATG
Source organism: Victivallales bacterium (assembly GCA_017543165.1). The sequence goes on from JAFYGL010000021.1 coordinate 3,171, forward strand.
TTCTCAATGCTCTCGATTATCTTCGCGTCTGCGCGCAGTTTCTCCGCCGTAATTGGTTCCGTAGGCATTTCAAAGGTCTTCAGTTCGGCGCCGAATGGCTCCATGTCCATAGGAGTGACCGCCGTGGGCAATGCCTCCTTCAAAGCGCCGATATAGACATCGCCGATCTTCGCCAGCAACTGGTCCCTCACTGCTGGATCAGTATAAGGTTTCCAAATGACGTTGATGTCGCCTGCGCACCCCAGCATGAAGAACGGCATGTCCGCCAGTTTCTCCGCCTTGATGCGCCTGTTGGCCTCGCCCATCCAGTCCGCCGAGACGCGCATCTGCTTGGGGCCGTACACCACGCCGTGCATTCCATGGTTGTGCAGCAGCACCTTCACGCTGCCGTCCTTGCGCACGAATTTAACAAAGCGTATCTCAGGGTCTGTCACATCTGTTTCTGGATTGGCGCGATTATAGCCGACTTTGCAGGGCAGCACCGCCTTGCCTGGATATGCAGTGACCTCTTCCTCGTTGGTGATGGCGGTCCTTGCCACTTCCATGACTGTCTCACGCCAGATTGAAAGGTACTTTTCATCACGTTCGCCCCAGCCAATGCCGAAACTCATGGAAGGGCCGGAATGCGTATGGGTGGCAGTGAACATGATCGCCTGTGGCAGAATCTTCAATTCGTCCGAAATGCGGGCCCGCAGCACCCTGGATTCAAAGTCGTCGCTGACGACTGCGTCCGTGCCGATTATCATCTGCCGCCTCTTGCCGTCATTGAAGCTCAATGCGCGGCAGAACAATGGGTCATGTATTCCCTGGTTCCTGCGCCCCTTGAACGGGCCATAGCCATACAACTCGACAAAAAGCGGAACCTTCAACTCTTTTTCAAATGCACCTAGTTTCATCTTGTTTTCTCCTTGTTTATAAAAACGGGCAAAGATTATCCGTCTTGATTGTTTGCAATTATATGAAAAAACAGTACAGTTACAATACTGATTTCAAGACTTTTATACTTAATTAACGACCTGAAAGCATGGAAACAATATTCAAGACACTGGGATTGGGCGTGAAGCGCATTATCACCTCACGCTCCACGGACTTCATCAGCAGCGACAGCAGAGGGTTCAATCTTAGCAAGCACACAAACAAGGAACTCCTTTTCGTGCTTCAAGGCAGAAGCCGATACTGCATGGATGGCAAGGTCTTCACATTGACGCCTGGCACAATGCTCATGATAGATTCATGGGAAAGCCACCAGAAAGGCTATCTGCCAAAGGACAACACCCTGATCCACCTATGGCTCTGCTTCACGCCCAAAAGGCTCTATCCATGCCTTCTCTCCGTCGGCAAGAACGGCAGTTACAACACCATAACAGACAAAGTGGACATTCCAAACGAACTGTACATGTTCATCAACAACAGGTGGGAACGCCTCAAGCAACACCCAAACCCCACCCAGGACCTGATCAAATCATTCATGCTAATCCCATTCAACTGCATTCTGGACGAAATACAACTGCAATTGCAGATGTCCCCTGACAAAGTGGAATACCATACAGGCTCCTATTCGCCAATCGTGGAGGCAATCATCCGCAAAATACACCAGAACAACGGCAGAAACTGCACCTACGCGCAGCTGGAAAAGGCACTTGGCTACAACAGGGACTACCTGGCCCGCACTTTCAAGAAGGAAATGGGCTGCACCATCGGCAACTACATCGCCTCATACAGATACGAACTCACCACACTCGCCTTATCAAAAGGCATCAAGCAAAAGGAAATCGCGGAGGATCTGGGCTTCTCCTCGCCATCCAACTTCTGGAACTGGCTCAACAAAATGCGCAAATCAAGCCTCTAGGCTTATATGACAGTAGGGGATATATTAAGGTGCAATCTAAAACAATGGAGGCAATATGGAATCACTGCTGAAAGAAACTGTACAAGTCGCAAAAAGAATACCTTTTGACCAGGGGGTGCCATTCATCAATGGGCCATACGCGTTCGGCCTTACTCCTGGCAAACTGTGTCTTCATTATTTCCCCACCCGTGGAGAAGGACCCGTCACATTCTCCGTAGAAGGCACACTCCCCAAAGGCATATCCCTGGACAAGGCAACTGGCTGCCTCACAGGAAGGACCGACGAGGAAGGCGACTATGCGGTGAAAATCATCGCAAGCAACCGCCACGGCTCATACGAGAAGCCATTCACACTGCGGGTGCACCCTGGCATGACAGGACTGGCGCCTTTGCTGGGCTGGACATCATGGAACGCAATGGACCGCTGGCTCAACCAGGAGAAGGTGCTGCGCCAGGCCCATTTCATCAAATCA
>JAFYGL010000178.1 GCA_017543165.1 Victivallales bacterium
CCGCGCGGCCATTGGCCGCGCGTCAGGATGAAGGTAGCCCCATAAGCTGGCATACGTATACGTTTCTGCACATCAGGGCGTTCAGATATGCAAGAACATTGTTGTTTGCCCGCATACAGTTCTACCTTCATCCTGACGCGCGGCCAATGGCCGCGCGGATAATTACTGTATTTCCGCCACCAGCTGCTTGAATTCAGGGCTGTCCTCGCCGAACATTGTGCGTGCAATCTTCAGCAGGAATACCTGGTGTCTTTTGCTTTGGCCAGACATCTGGCCTATCTTCTGCAGGAACTGCAACTTCTCCTGGCTGGACATTTGCAGCTGCTCCGTGGGCAGGCCCTGGCACACGGCCTTGATTTCCCGCAGAAGCATGGGGTTCTTCATCAGCCCCCGCGCAGGGGCGATGCCGTCCACCTTTGCAATGTCGTGCATTCTGATTGCGTCCTGGACGGTGAAGATGTCTCCAGAGCCGAAGAAGGGAATATCGCCTAGAAGTGAATGCATTTTCGCCAGGCGCTCATAGCCGTCGGGCACAGGTTCGTACATTTCCTGCACGGTCCTGAAGTGGCAGGTAACCAGGGCAGGTGATGCCTCTCGCACGGCGGCGGCAATCTCCTCCATTTCGGCGATGTCCTTGTATGCGCAGCGCAGTTTTATTGAAACAGGCCTGCCATTGGAGGCTGCTTTCATGGCAAGCAGCGTGTCCTTTATCCACTGGGGCTGCAACAGCCTCTTGCCGCCGCCACCGCTGCTCAGCACCTGGGGGCTGGGGCAGGCGCAGTTCAAATCAACGCAAAGCACCCCCAGTGAATGAAGCCTAGCGGCTGATTGTGCAAGGAGTTCGCTGTCAGTGCCAAGCAACTGCGCTATTACGGGAAGTCCACTGGCCAGAAAGGGCGAAAGACGCGCCCTGAAACGGGACAGGCGCGGCACGCCGCTGGAAATGCGTATGAACGGAGTAAACCAGGAATCCACTAGCTTCAAGGCCGTGAAAAGCTCCACGAAGGAGCCTTCTGTCACGCCTTCCATTGGCCCTGGTATTATGCGGGAGGGCAGGGCGCTCCCATTGGAAAATACAAGTGGCTCAAGCCAGTTCATTCTGCCAATATGCTATCTGGCTTTCCACATTCTCCAGCGCAGTGCCGCCCATGGCCTTGCGGGCGGAAATGCTGTGGTCTGGATTGAAGATAAGGAGGCATTCCTCCGTGGCGTTGGGAATGCACTGGCGCATTTCGTCCAGGCTGACCTTGTCCAGCGCCTTGTTGTTTCTGGCGCAATAGCCTACCAGGCTGCCCACCTGGTGATGCGCTTCGCGGAAGGGGACGCCCTGGCGCACCAGCCATTCAGCCAAATCAGTCGCCATGAGCGCGGGGTCCGAAGCGGCCTGGCGCATGCGCTCTGGCCTTGGCTCCAATGTGTGAAGCATGGCGCTCATTGTGGCCAGCGCCAGGGAAACCGTGTCCAGCGCATCGAACAAGCCTTCCTTGTCTTCCTGCAAGTCCCTGTTGTATGTGAGGGGCAGTCCCTTCATTGTGGTCAGCAATGCCATGAGGTGCCCATATACGCGCCCTGTCTTGCCGCGTGTGAGTTCCGCCACATCTGGGTTCTTTTTCTGGGGCATGAGGCTGGAGCCTGTGGTGAATGCGTCACCTAGGGTGATGAAGGCGAATTCCTGGCTGAACCAGATGATTATGTCCTCTGAAAGTCGCGAAAGATGCATTGCGACGATGGACAAATCAGCCAGCATCTCGATGATGTGGTCCCTGTCCGCCACGGAATCCATGCTGTTGCGTGTGACTTCTTTGAATCCCAGCTGCTCCGCCACGAACTGCCTGTCCAGCGGCAGTGTGCTGCCTGCGATTGCGCCAGAGCCCAATGGCAGGCGGTTGAGGCGGTTCTTGCAGTCCTCCAGCCGTTCCTTGTCCCTGCCGAACATTTCCACGTATGCCAGCAGATGATGGGCGAAAAGCACAGGCTGCGCGTGTTGCAGATGCGTGAAGCCAGGCATGATTACGTCCTTGTGCTTTATTGCCAACGCCAGCAGTGCCTTCTGCATTGCGGATAGCTGCTCGTTGAGCTGCGTGCATTCGTGGCGCATGAAAAGGCGTTCGTCCGTGGCAATCTGGTCATTGCGGCTGCGTCCCGTGTGGAGGCGTGCGCCTGGCTTGCCGATCAACTCGGTCAGGCGGGATTCCACGTTCATGTGTATGTCCTCAAGCTCTTCCTTGAAATCGAATTTGCCTGCCTCGATTTCCGCCAGAACCTGGTCCAGGCCATTGACGATGGCGTCCGCATCCTCCTTGGGAATGATGCCCTGTTTTGCCAGCATCTTGGCATGCGCCTTGCTCCCTGCAATGTCAAAGGGGTAGAGGCGCCTGTCGTATGAGATGGATTCCGAATATTTCGCCACAAGGGCATCCGTCTTCTCTGCAAATCTTCCGTTCCAAAGTGTCATGCTTGTTTTTCCTTAGTTGTTATGTGCGGAGCAGCGTGCCTGGCATAGCATTGCGCCTATGTCAATTATCGGCGATAGCCGCCCATGCCTGGGCCACCGTAGCCTGGCTGCGCCCTCATGCGCTGTATGCGTGGGGCCTCTAGCGCCAGGGCGTACCACTGGTCGTTCAGCCCTGCATTGGAGAAGCGGTTCACATGCCCGTTGCGGAGGTTATCCAGATTCTGCTTGAGCACGTCGCTTTCGGCGCGTGTCTTTGCCTGCGTGAGCACCTGGATTGCGCCGTCGATATCCTTCTGCTGCACAAGAATCCAGGAATACAGGGCATAGATAAGCACGCCTTTCTCGTCCTTGAAACGCCTGGCTCCCTTGTTGAACAGTTTTTTCACTTCATCCATCTTGTCCTTCTTGTAGCAGCGTGCCATTTTCATCGCCAGCACCAGAGGGTCAAAGAGCATGGCATGCTCGAAATACTTGTCCGCCTGGTCATATTCCTTCAGCTGGTAGTGGAATTGGGCGCGGATGGTATCTGTCTGCCGCCTTATGAGTATGTTCCATTTTTCGAATTTCTTCAGTCCGTCCAGCAGGGAAATGGCCTCACGCACCGCCTGGGCCTGCTCTGCCTCGATTTCAGCCTGGAATTTGGGCGTGGCTCGGCCAGCCATGAGGTTCACTTTCCTGGTAAGGTACTGCTGCTTTTCAAGTATGTGGTTCTGCACCACCATGAACGCCGCCTCCAGTTTCTTCTTGAGAAGCAGGCTGATTAGCGCATTTACGCCAAAAAAGCCAAGAATACCCATGATTGTGGACGAAACAATGCCCCAGTCCGCAAAGTGGTGCAGGCTGAACGAAATGCCGAATCCAACTACTAATGAAATGACAAGTGATAGCACTTTTCTCTCCTAAAATGACTTTTTGTATATGTTAAATGAAAGTGCGCATGGGGCGAAGCAGCATTTCACCTGCAATGTCGTCCACACGCAATGGTTGCGCGAAAAGGGTATTTCCAATGGTGTAGCTGCGTTTGCCGTGGTCGAAGCGGAGCGTTCCGTTCTTGACGTTCTCCTTGCCGCGGCATCCTGGGAGCTGGTCATATGTCATGAACGCCATCAAGGCATACTGTGAGATGTACAGTGAAATGCCGTTGGCGGCGAATTTCAGGATGGTGCATTCCAGATAGCTTTGCCTGTTGTCGCGGAAGTTGTCCATTATGTACTTTATCTTGAGCCTGTCGCTGGCTGCAAAGTACGCCTGGTCGCAATTTACCTCGTTGGCGTTGCAAATCTGTGCCATTTCCACCATTTCCTCCTGTGTGCGGTGCTTTTCGCCAGCGTCGAGCGCGATGAGCTGCTGATGGACCAGCAGGTCTGGATATCTCCTGATTGGGCTGGTGAAGTGGCAATATGTCTCCTTGCCCAGGGCATAATGCCCTTCAGGCAATGCGCCGTACATCGCCCTGGGCATGCAGCGGAGCAGGCCCATTATGATGGCGTCCGCATTGGGTTCTTCGGCCAGCTGCGCCAGGAATGTGGCGAAGTTCACTCGGTTGTAGAACTTTGGGGGCTTGATGTCCATTATGTCCATTATGGTGGGCGTTATTTCATTCAAGTCCTCTTCATTGGGCTGGCTGTGGTTCCTATAGAGGGCGGGCAGTTTTTTCTGCGCCATCTCCAATGCCACGCACACGTTGGCCGCCAGCATCAATTCCTCGACCAGATTGGAGGATTTGCTCTCCTTGGGGGAAGTGCTGATGCCTGTGATATGAGGTGGATTGCCGCCGCACAATACACGCACTTCCTTGGGCGAAAATGGCAGGAACACCTCGGTATTCGCCCTGTATTCGCGCATCTTGCTGGCGAAGGACCACACCTGCTCCAATGTATTCCTCAATTCACTGGTGATTGTGGCGTCGTTCTCGCCGTCCAGCACCTTTTCAACCTGGTCGAAGGTAAGGCGTTTCTTGCTGCGTATGATTGTGTGCGCGCGCCGTGAATCAATTACCTTGCCGCGCGGAGAAATGTGCATGAACACGCTGTGTGCCAGGCGGTCGCTGTCCTGCTTCAGGCTGCATAGTTCGTTGGAGAGAGCAAATGGCAGCATTCCCACGGTTTTGCCTGGCAGATACGAGGTGAAGCCACGCTTCCTTGCCGCCCTGTCCAAAGGGGTGTTGGGGCGGACGTAGCATGCCACATCCGCAATATGCACGCCAATGGTGGCTGTACCGTCTTTCTCCAGTTGGAACGAAATGGCGTCGTCGAAGTCCTTTGCATCGGCGGGGTCGATGGTGAAAGTCAGCAATTTAGTGCAATCCTCCCGCGGCAGTTCCAGAGGCTGAATCTTGAGTGCATTGTCCTCGGTGGCCTGGCTGTACTTTTCCGCAAGGCCGTATTCCTTTGAGATTGCCTTGAGCATGCCAGCTATGGTGTTGCCCCTGCCCAGAGGAGATAGCAACTGCGCCCTGAATGCGGCGTAGGCATTGCCGCTGGACAGTATTTTCGCTGTCACCCAGTCGCCCATTTTGCAGCGTGAAAGCAAAGCCTCGCTTGCATCATCCAGTTCAAGCATGATTGAGGAGGGCAAATCCCTGCGCATCGGGTGTATCACATAGTCGCCGTGCTCCGTGTCAATGCAACCCACGAAAGTGTCCTTGCCACGCTCGAGAATGCGTGTTATTTCGCCAGAAGGCCCCTTGGAGGACTTTTCGGTAACGCGGCACTGCACCCTGTCCCCGCTGATGGCGCCCTTTGTGCTGTCTGGCGGTATGAAGAGCGTGCTGTTGTCTCTGTCCAATGTGACGAAGCCAAATCCAGCGGGGTTTCGAGCGAAGCTGCCAGTAAGCAGTCCCTTGCTTTCTGGCAGGCAGAACAAACCGCCATGCTTGCGCATGATTTCGCCATTCTCCAGGAGAAGTTTGAACTGTGTGCGGAGCTGGTCCTCGTCAATATAAGAAAGCTCTGTGAACAATTGCTTCTTGCGAATGCCCGCCACTGGTTCCGTGGCTACTAGTTCAATTATTTTTCGTTGTATATCTTTTTCTTTCATAATAAGGTCGTAATATAAATGTTGGAGGCCCTAATTCAATTTCGCATGGATATTCTTTAATCGCGCGGCCATTGGCCGCGCGTGTGAATGCCATGAGGCTTTTGCCAGGCCCGCTGCTCCGCGCGGCCATTGGCCGCGCGTCAGGACGTTGGAATGCCATGCGGTTGTTGCCAGGCCCGCTGCTCCACGCGGCCATTGGCCGCGCGTCAGGGCGTGTGCCAAGGGCACATTATTGCTCTTTGACTACTATTGTGTCGCAGATCGTGTCGTGCAATGCCTTGTGTTCTGGGTTGAAGAAGGCCATTATGTAGCCAATGCAGCAAATAAATGCGCTAAGGCTGCGCGCCCAGTAGCGCCCAATGCTGCGCCCGATGCTTGGATTCTGCCCGTTGTATTGAACTTTGATGTGGAATATCTTCTTCCCAGGCGTGGCACCGTCCTTGCTCAGGAAATATGCCTCGTATGCCATTCCGATGGCGCAGCCCAGAAGAGAGGATAATATATTGAGCATTGCTGAAATAATGGCGGCTCCCGCAGAATCGCCAGCACTCTTGTTGATTACAATTATAATGACACCGAAAACGATGCCAATGACAAAATTTACCATGCCCAGAATAAGACCATCGATAAATAAGGCGAGAAAACGCTCGCCTATGCCAGCGACTTGCTGCGTGTTGAACTGAGGCGCATCAATCTCCACAATGATCTGTTCATGGCAGTATGGGCATTCTGCCGCCTTGCCAATCCAGTCAGGCTGAACTTCAAACTTGTTACCGCAATTTGGGCATTTTCCTAGCATTTCTGTTTTACTCCTTGTTGTTTGTTGGAATATACGCGAAATCTTTAGCGGGTCAGGCAAACATCCACGGTTATCTCAAGCTTGCTTGCCTTTATCCCAACGCTGGACAGCGCAGGCAGCCTGGTCATTTGCGCCAGGAAGTTCCGCACAGAATCGTTGAGGACCTTTGAATTCGAGGGTTTTACTATGCGCACATTCTGCACACTGCCGCCAGAATACACCGTAAAGCCAATGGTAACTGGCCGTATGGATGACACGTCCAGCTCGCCAGCCACAGGCTGTATCCAGTTCTGCAATATGTATGGCTTCACCACCTGTTCCGC
>JAFYGL010000179.1 GCA_017543165.1 Victivallales bacterium
ACAATAACAGGAAACTATTATACGGGGCGTCTTACTAGAGGTTCTATGGATTTTAATGCTGAGAGAGAATAATGTAAAAGCGAATCAATAACTCTGCATTTAGATCAAGAAGGAAGAAAACATGCCAGAATATTAACCTGCTCCGAACAGAGCGAAATCCTAAAATACTGGCAGGGTGAATGATTGCGAGTAATTAGTGAATGTCCATGGGGGACATGCATTAAGTTGATAAATGCAGGAGAGTAAAATGGCAAATTACGGTAGAGGCGACAGCGGGTGGTTTACCCACGACCGCTTTGGCATGTTCATTCATTGGGGCTTGTATTCCATGCTTGCAAAGCACGAGTGGATATGCTGCTTTGACCACATAGACAACGAGTCATACCAGATATACTTTAACTTGTTCGAGCCTGATATGTTCAATCCACGGGAATGGGCAAGAAAGGCACGTGAGGCTGGCATGAAGTACTTTGTCATCACCACGAAGCACCATGAGGGCTTCTGTATGTGGGACACGAAATACACCGACTACAAGATTACCAACACGCCTTATGGCAAGGACATCTTGAGGGAAATCGTGGAAGCGTTCCGTGCGGAGGGGCTGCATGTGGGATTCTACTATTCGCTGCTGGACTGGCACCACCCAGACTTCAAGATTGACAGGTACCATCCGCTCAAGGTCAGGGACGACTGGGAGGAACTGAACAAGAAGCGAAACCAGAAGAGATACGCCAAGTATATGCGTGACCAGGTGACGGAGCTGCTGACGCAATATGGCAAGATTGACATCATCTGGTTCGACTTCTCGTATCCGAAGATGCAGCCTTCGGGTCCCGGAAAAAACTGCGACGACTGGGAATCCGAGAAACTGATCAAGCTGGTTCGCAAGCTGCAGCCGAACATATTGGTCAACAACAGGCTGAATCTTCCAGGCTCGGGCGACATTGAGACGCCCGAACAGTACACGCCTTTGTTTGACAAGGTGGATGAGAACGGGAAGCATTTGACCTGGGAAGGATGCCAGACCTTCTCCGGCTCATGGGGATATTCCAGGGACGAGCAGACCTGGAAGACGCCCAGGCAGTGCATCGACATGCTGATAAACCATGTGTCCCGCAATGGAAACCTGCTGATGAACGTGGGTCCCACCAGCCGCGGCTATCTGGACTACAGGGCGATAAACTGCCTGGACGCCTTTGCCGAATGGATGAAATACCATGGCAAGGCGATTTACGGCTGCGGCATGGCGCCTGCGGAATATCCCGAGCCAAGGGATTGCCGCTATACATACAATGCGGAAAGGAACAGGCTGTACCTGCACATAATGAACTGGCCGTTCAAGGACATGTTCCTGCCAGGCCTTGATGGCAAGCTGCGCTATGCCCAGCTACTGAACGACGGCAGCGAAATCAAATGGCGCAACGCCAGTTCCGATGAATTCAATGGCGACAATATGCTTGAAAGCACAAAGAAGAACGGCGTGTGGCTGACGCTGCCTGTCGTCAAGCCGAATGTGGCGGTTCCCGTAGTGGAGTTGATACTGAAGTAAAATTGAACCACAGATTCACAGGGGATGTTGCAAAACCTCCAATGTGAGCGCCAAAGTGGCGCTCACTCAGGTTGAAGCAGGGGCAAGGCAGGCTTTGAAATTTAGGTTTTGCAACAGTCCCGATATAAAAAAATCCTTAAAAACTCTGCGCCTCTGCGTCTCTGCGTTAAAAGAGTGCCTCTGCGTTGAAAGAGAGGTGGGAGTTATAGTTCTTTGGCGATGGTCAGGATTTGCTCTGGTGTAAGTGCCACATCGAACAACTTGAACTCGCAGATGCCTCCATTGTAGCCGTATGCATAGTGGTTGTATGAACCGATGGAGAACGGGCGCGGCTTTGTGGGATAGATTTTCTTGTCGGTGGAGCCCACTTCAATGCCATTGTAGAAAATCCTCAGCATATTGCCGTCATTGCTGATTGCGATATGGTTCCAGGTGCCTTTAGCCACCTTGACCTTTGAGGGAGGCACGGCAAAGCCGCCGCCAGTCTTGGCAGTGCCCTGCCCCATCGTGGCCCTGAGGGAGCCCCATCCGTAAAGCATGCGGAAGCCAGGGCCATAGTCAGACGGCGTGTTGCCGAACACGGTGTATTGCATAGTGCCCTTCAGGCCTGCGTCAGGCTTGAACCAGCACATTGCAGTGAATGGCTTGCTGAAGTCAAAATGCTCAGAGGCTGGTATCTCCAGGCTGGCAACGGGCTTTTCCTTGCAATTGATATCGTTCTTGAAGTACAATGCCTTGCCACCAAGACGGCCTGGACCCCACTCCAACTTCTCCTTTGCCATGGCCATGACCTTGAACTGCCTGCTGCCCGTGGAGGCTATCGCGTCAAAGTCACCCTCATTCAGATTAAGTTCCCAGACTGGCTTCGGCAACTGCCCGAAGCACAAGACAGACAGCATCACAAATGTTGAAAAGAAAAACTTTTTCATCTTAAAACCCTCCGTTATTTCTCATAGACCTCGATTTCATGAATCAGCGCATACCTGGATTTTGGCGTAAGCTTTTTCATGTTGATGCGCACTGCATCCGCCTTACGGGGAGCAAACTTGTACTCGCCAGCATCACCCTTAAACTCATTTTCCTCCGCCACCGTCACCCATTCGCCATTCACGCGCACCTGCAAGTCAAATGCGGCAATGGACTTGTTGGCTGTATAAACTGCAATACGCCCCATGGTCTTCGGATCCTTGAACTCCATCTGCAACCAGATAGGCATCTTGGGGTCCACCCTGGAACTGTAGATCAGATAGCCTTCGTTGTTCTGCGGGCCGTATGCCGCAAAGCCCTCATACACGCCGTCCGCCACATGCCAGAGCATAGTGTCTGGCCTACGGCCGCCGTGCTTGTTGGAGTTTGAGGTAACCTTCACTGTCTCGCCTTCAAAGCGCTGGTGCGCCAGGTTGCCTGGCTTTTTGCGGGAGGCATACACCTTCTCAATGCGCTCCTCCACCTCTTTCAGCGAAGGCAGGCCAAAGTCCCGTGCATCGGTGGTGTAAACACGAGCGTCAAAATTCTTGAACGCATCAGAGAAAACATTGCCCTTGGCGGTGAGAGTGCGTCCTTCGCGCAGAACATGGAGTTTGCGGTTGCCAAGGCCAGGCACCGTGAAATTGGCCTTCTGCAAATCCGTCGAAAGTCCTGCCGCCAGTATCCAGTATTCATTGCCCACCTTTTTCACGCGGATTGCCGCGTTCACATTGTCGCTGGACGCGCCTGGGAAGTCAGGCGAGGTCATGGCAGGAGCCAGCACCCTGGTGCATTCCTGGGCGAAGTCCGTTATACCAATGCCCAGTTCGGGATAGTGGCAATTCGCAAAGTTGTAGAATTCCACGGCATTGGTGCCCAGCGTGAAAGCAAGCAGATACTGCGTGCGTATCTCATCGTAACTGGGAATGCGGCTGTTGGCGGCGCCGCAGTCGCCGTAGTTGAAGCCCTGTTGCAGGAACGCGATGGTCTGGTGATAGCCGTGCGCCTTGTTCATTGCAGTGGCCTGTGAGCAGAAAATCGCCACCTTGGAGAAGTCGTTGCGGGGCTTGCCATGGGCTGGATTCGGATATGGATGCAGGCCATTCAACTCCGCAACATAATAGAAGTCCTGCGTGCCCGCGACAGTGTCATTGGAGACCAGCAGCGGATGGTATGGGTCCTCGTCCCTGATGATGTCCGCAAAATGCTTCAATGCACTGGCGGACACGCCAGAGATTTCAGGCTCGTCGCAAAGATAGTACGCGAACTGGTTGTCCCCATTGTCAGCAATCTTGCGCACCTGTGCGCGAATGACCTTCTCCATTTCAGGCGTGATGCGCGGCATCCTCAGGAATTTGTGCGTGGGGGAACTGGACCACATGAGCGCGCCATCAACACGCTTGTACGGGATGTTGGACAAACTTGAGACGCGCCCATTGGCGCCATCGATGTCCGCCGTGCCCCAGTTGAACACGGGGAAGTACTTTTCCTTTTCAATGTGCCAGATGCCGTCCTTGTCCCTCCATGCCTCGCCTTTTCTGAAAGGCAGTTTCCTCAAAGGAGCAGTGGCGTTGTGCTTGCCAGCCTCCGCGAAGATGGTCATCTTCCCTTCGGGCAGCGACGCCACGGGGAAACTGACTTTCGCGTTCCTGGCAACATTCTTCTCCACCAGGACCTTGCCGTTGGCGTCCTTGATGCCAGTGCGAATCGTGCTTATGTCAGTCGCCTTGCAGAGCAGTTCGTATTCCACGTTCTTCAGCTCCTGGGACACAAAGATTGCATTACGATAGCAAGGTGCAATCAATTTAATATCCAAGGGTGAAAACTCCACATCCTGGCGGAAGTAGCTGCGCTTGAGGATGCGACGGCTCTCTGGAACCAGCACATCCGCAATAAGCTGGTATGTGCCCTGCTCCTTCAGCGCAATGTCCCTGAATTCTATGTTGCGTTGTTCCTTGGGGGCGAACTTCTCCTTGAGAGATGCGCCAGTGATGCCCTTGTCCCCGCCGTTCACGATGAAGTCCAGCACAATCTCCTGTGCCTTGTCCGCCATGTTGGTGACTGGCACCACCACATTGGCCTTGAACTTGCCCTCATCAGGCAGCACCTGCATTGTGGGCACCGTGATTTCCCAGGAATATTCCGCCAGATTCACATTGATGCCCTCGACTGGCACGAATTCACCCGCCACATGGAAGAGGCCGCTCTTGGTGATGGAGGATTCCTCTGCGAAAGGCGGCGCCCAGTCACCACGGGCGAAATTGAAGCCCCAGGTCGTATTGTTGGGCGTGATGCTCATTGTGGAGAAGGGCAGCTTGGCTTCAATGATGTACATGCCCTCCAGATTGGAGACTGCGGCTTTCATGCTGGATTTCCACTTGCTGTCTCCGACATATCCGCCTTCAGTGCGGCTTGCGTTGTAAATCTTGTCGTTGATGCCGATAAGATAGTGGAAATACCTGTTCTGCGTGAAGTTGGGATCCACCATTATCTCCACATGGTCATTGGAATATGCGTCCTTCTCTGGAACAAGTTTGGCCTGGCCTCCTGCGGGACGATAGCACTTGAACGCCACATAGAGCGCACTGCTGTCATACGTGAGGAACGCCTCCGTCTTGAGGGAGGCAGGCGTGCCCAGGTTCAGCTTGTTGAACTTGTCGAATTTCAGTGCGTTCTGCCAGCAGGCATCGTCCAGCACACCGTCAATGACAGGCGCCTGCGCTGCCGCCTGGCTGATTTTATACGGGGCCGCAACAGCGACTAGCGCCATCAACATCAGAATGCAGATTATTCCTCGTTTCATTGCTCTCTGTCCTTTGGTCTATGGTGAAAAATCTAAAATATCTTATTCCAGGCCGACGGCGATGCGGGCGCGTGTCAATGTAGCCTGGGCCACCTTGCGGGCGCGTTCGGCGCCGTATTGCAGGATGTCCTCCACTTCCTTGGGATTTTCCAGCAGGTGCTTGCGGCGTTCCCTCATTGGCGCAAAGTACTCGATGTACTTCTCGTACAGCGCCTGCTTGGCGTGGCCGTAGCCCATGCCGCCCGCAAGATAGCGCGCCCTCAGTTCCTCCTGCTCCTCTGGTGTCGCCATCAGTTTGAACAACTTGAAGATGTTGCAGGTGTCTGGATTCTTCGGCGCTTCCATGGGCGTGGAATCGGTGACTATCTTCATGAAGCGGCTGCGTATGGCCTTGCCTTCACCAAAAATCTCAATGGCATTGCCATAGCTCTTGGACATCTTCTGCCCGTCAATGCCAGGTATGACCGCCACATCCTCGGAAATGATGGGCTCTGGTATCACGAAGGTTTCGCCGTATCTGTTGTTGAAGCGAATCGCGATGTCCCTGGTCACTTCCAGATGCTGCTTCTGGTCCTTGCCCACTGGAACGTGGGTGGAATCGTACAGCAAAATGTCCGCCGCCATCAATACGGGATATGCGAACAAGCCATGGTTCGCCTCCTGGCCGTGCGCCAGCTTGTCCTTGTAGCTGTGGCAACGCTCCAGCAGGCCCATGGGTGTCAGGCAGGACAGCATCCACGCCAATTCCTGCACCTGCGGCACATCTGACTGCCTGAAAAACACCGTCTTCTCAGGATCAATGCCGCACGCGATGAAATCCACCGCCACATCCCATATCCTCTGGCGCAGCAATGCAGGCTCTGGCAGCTGCGTCAATGCGTGGAAGTTCGCGATGAAATAGAACCTGTCGCTGCTCTCGTCTTTCTGAGCCTCGATGCATGGACGCATCGCCCCGAAATAATTGCCTATGTGCAGCGTGCCCGAAGACTGCACGCCCGTCAAAACTCTTTTCTTTGCCATGATTTTTCCTTGTTTTTGTTTGTATGTGGGCGCCGCTCACATAAATATCGGGTTTGCCTGCTCCTTTGCGATGGTGGTGCTTTGCTCGTGGCCAGGGAACACGCGTGTCTCGCCTGGCAGTTTTAAGAGCACATCCCTTATGGAGGCGAAGATGGCCTTTTCGCTGCCGCCTGGGAAATCAGTGCGCCCATACGTGCCGCAGAACAGCGTATCCCCAGTGAAAACTACCTTTTCAGCAGGAAAATAGAAGCACACCCCGCCTGGCGTGTGCCCTGGCGTATGCAGAATCTGGAAATCCATGCCCGCCGTCGGGCAGTCCTTCACAGGCTGCGGCAGATTCGCAGGCGCCATCATGTACGGCGGCAGGGCATTGTCCTTGGAAAAATATATGCCATAGTCGTCTGGATGTATCCAGACTGGCGCATTGTATTTCTCCGCCACCTCCGCCACAGCGCTTACATGGTCAACGTGCGCATGCGTCAGCAGAATGCCAACCACCTTCACCTTCTCCGCCTCAACGGCGGCAAATATCTTCGCAGTGGAACTGCCTGGATCCACCAGAAGCGCCTCGCCAGTCTGCTCATTGCTCAGCAGATAGCAGTTCACCGACAGGAAGTCCAGCACTATTCTCTTCATCTTCATGATTAATTGCCCTCCTGGGAAGCGGTCCCGTCCAGTCTCCTGACGGGATACTTCATGTACAATTCCCTGACATAATTCTTGTAGCGGAGCTCTTCCTCTTCCTTCTGAAGGACACGGCGTATCTTTTCCCGCAGTTCGTCATTCAGTTCAGGAATGCCTCCCTTCTGGAACTCCACAAGCTTGATGATGTAGCGCCCACCGCCAATGTCCGTCAAAAAATTGGCGGTCTGGCCTGGCTGCAACTTGGAGATGGTCTCCAGCAGCTTCGGGTGCGGGCTGTCCAGCCAGCCCTGGTCACCGCCCTTGTCCGCATTGGCGCCTTCGGAATACTTCTTCGCCAATTCCTCAAATGGCACTCCTTCCGCAAGTTTTGCCATGATTTCCTTGAAAGTGGCGTCCGTATCAGGATACTTGCCTTCCTTTTTCAGCAGAATCACGGCAATATGCCATTTGGAACCAGTGGCCATAGCCTCCTTGTCCGCCGCATAACGCTCCTCAATTGCCTTCTCGGAAACCAGATTGCCACGCGTGACCCTGTCCCTGACCAGCAATTCCACTGACAGGTCCTTCTCCACGCGCGCCCTGTACTCCTTCATGGTCATGTTCTCCTTCTGGAGCATGTCCTCAAAGCGGGCAACATTGCCTCCTGCGTATTCCGTGAGTGCCCTGTTTATGCGTTCCTGCACCATGTTCTGGGGCACCTTGGCCCCTAGCGCCACAAACTCCTTTGCAAAGAGCTCACGCTCAATCAGGGTATTCAATGCCGCAGTCCGCAATTCTAGTATCTTGTTTTCCAGTTCCTTGCCCTGGTAATGGGAGGCAAGTTGCTTTTCCTGCGCCACTGTAAGACGCTGCACATTGTACAGCGTTATCACCTCGTCCCCTACTATGGCAAGCAACGCATCGCCATACTGAGCATGGACTGCTGCGCACAGCAAAAGCAAAACAAGGCAAAACAAATGCTTAATTTTCATCTGGATTCTCCGCGTTTTCGGTTGGAACAGATTCATTGTCCTTTTCTTCCAAAGCGGCATTCTCTTCCGCCTGGCGAGCCTCGAAGTTCGCCGCATCGTTGGCGGCCTGCTCCTCGCTTTCCGCACGGGCCTGGTTCTCCGCCTGGTCGTCCTCCGACAACTCGTCAACTATGGACACATTGACGACACTGTCGTTCTCCTTGGTGAACCTCATCACCTTCACACCCTGCGATGCGCGACCGCAGAGGCGTATCTGGTTGATGTGGGTGCGTACCGCCTGTCCCTTCTCGGACAGCAGCAGAATATCCTGCTGCGTGTTCGGTTCAACCTGCAATGCCGCCACCACATAGTCACCTTCCTTCAGTTTGATGCTGATGCAGCCCTGGGTGCCACGGTTGGTCAGGCGATAGCGGAACGCGGAACGCTCCTCCGCCTCGGCGCTTTCTGGCACCTCAACATCCGCCATCTCCGCGCCTTCAGCCGCTGCCTCGTCATTGCCTTCAGCAACAGTTGCCTCGGGCAGGTCCTCTGAACTGCCACGCCCGATTGGCGTGCGCTTGCCAAGGCCCTTCGCCGTAATCACCAGCAATTCGTCATCAGGCTGGACGATGGTCATTGACACCACCACGTCCTTTGTGCCGTCCGCGCTGTCCTTCAGTTTGATGGCGCGGACACCCGCTGCCATGTTGCCCATGGAACGCACCTGCCCTTCATGGAAGCGCACGGCACGGCCATTGCGGCTGGATATGAGAATGTCCTTGGAGCCATCGGTCAACTGGGCGTCGATAAGGTCGTCGTCCTCACGGAACATCAACGCCCTCTTGCCAGTCTTGCGCAGGTTCTTGAACAACGACAGGCTGCATCTCTTGACCAGGCCCTTCTTCGTCACCATCACCACGAAGTTGCTGTCCATGTCCAGCGTCTTTTCATCGTAGGAAATGATTGCCCTGATTTCCTCGTGGTTTTCTGGATGCTCTGGATCCGCAATGAGGTTCAGCACATTGGAGATGAAGCGCCCTGCGTCCGAACGCTTGCTTTCTGGCAGTTCGTAGGCACGCGCCAGGCGATAGACCTTGCCGTAGTTGGTGAAGAACAGCAAAGAGTTGTGGCTGCGGGTGGAAAGCACCATCTGCACCGTGTCGCCTTCCTTGCGGGCTGTGATGCCCTTCACGCCAGAGCCGCCCCTGTTCTGGGCGTTGTACTCGTCCGCGCTGCAACGCTTGATGTAACCGCCCTTGGTGAGCGTCACCACGTAGATTTCGCGCTTGGTAAGGCTGTCCAGATTCACTTCGCCGTCAGCCGCCTCGATGCGCGTGCGGCGCGGCGTATTGAACTTCTCCTTGGTCTCCAGCAATTCCTTGCGCACCACCGCCATGATATTGGCACGGCAGGAGAGGATTTCCTGCAAACGGGCGATTTCCTGCTTCAGGTCCTCGTACTCCTTCTGCAACTCGTCCACAGCCAGGTTGGTCAACTGTGCCAGGCGCATGTCCAGAATCGCATTTGCCTGAATGTCATCCAGCCCGAAACGGCTGATCAACTGCGTTTGCGCCTCCTGCCTGTCCTTTGAATTGCGTATTATGCTGATGACCTCGTCTATGTTGGCCTGCGCGATAAGCAAGCCCTCGATGATGTGGGCGCGGGCCTGAGCCTTCTTCAGCAGGAACTGCGTACGGCGCGTGATGACCTCCTCGCGGTGGTCGATATATGCGTCAAGCACCTGCTTCAGCGTCATGGTGCGGGGCCTGTTGTGGTCCACAACCAGCAACTGTCCAGGATCGGTGGATTCCAGCGGCGTCAGTTTGTACAGCTCATTCAGCACCACGTTGGTGGTGGCGTCCTGCTTAAGCGAAATCACAATGCGCACACCTACACGGTCGCTGGACAAATCAACTATGTTGCTGATGCCATGCACCACATTGTTGCGGGCCATGTCACCAATGCGGCTCACCATGTCCGCCTTGTTTATGCCAAATGGAATCTCCGTGATGACGATGGTGTCCTTCCCATTCTTGTCGGTCTCGATTTCCACCTTGCCGCGGACGCGCACCGTGCCCTGCCCTGTGCCGTACAATTTGCGCACACCGCTCACGCCGTGAATGATGCCGCCTGTGGGATAGTCTGGTCCAGGAATGATTTCCATCAACTCGTCCAGAGTGATGTCTGGATTGTCAATGACCGCCACAGCCGCGTCTATTGCCTCGCCAAGGTTGTGCGGCGGGATGTTTGTCGCCATGCCCACGCCAATGCCCTGAGAGCCGTTTACCAACAGATTCGGGAATGCGGCTGGCAGAACCACTGGTTCCTGCTCTTTGGCATCAAAGGTGTCCCGCATATCGACGGTGTCCTTGTCCAAATCCGCCAGAAGCGCCTCCGCGCTTTTTTCCATCT
>JAFYGL010000180.1 GCA_017543165.1 Victivallales bacterium
GCCTCAGGTTCTTCATGAACGCCTGGAACGAAATCCACAGGGAATGGTCCCTGCGCTTCGGCAAGAAAGTCAAGGGCTGGTGGGTGGACGGATGCTACTTCCCAAAGGAAATGTATGATTTTCCTGACGAGCCAAACGGCACCTCCTTCATGGCGGCAATGCGCGCAGGCAATCCAGACGCGGTGATTGCCTTCAACCCTGGCGCAACGCCGCCACCGAGACGCAACTACCCTGGAGACGACGAGGACTATACCGCAGGAGAAATCAACAATCCTCAATTCAATGTGCTGAAAGGACCTTACATCGACGGCTTGCGATACCATGTGCTGACGTATGTGGGCTCCACCTGGGGACGCGGGCCAGTTCGGGGCAATGGCGCAGAACTGGCAGCATTGACACGCAACATCACTGATACGGGCGGCGTTGTTTCATGGGATTTGCCTTTTGCGCCGACTGGCATAGACGATGACCTATTCACCACGCTGAAGGACTTCCGCGATGCATACTGGGGCAGCCTGAAGGTGTTTCCGCCAATCTACACCCGCATCACGCCTCCTGAAAATGGCAAGCCTGGAATGCTGGAAATCGAGGCAGGCAAGAAGGCGCAAATCAATGTGGCCTGGGGCAGGGAAACATGCAAAATGGACATTCCTGGCTCCTTGGAACTGCCGATATTCGCAAATGGAGAGCAAATCCTCTCCCTTGAAAAAGGCGGCTATTCCAGGCAATATTCGGTCTGGTGCGGACGACATACCATCGATCTCTCCGATGGCAAGGCGCAAACCTTCGACAATGGGAAAAACGCAACTTTCACTCTTAAACGCGGCAATGCAAACACACTGTATGTGACTGTGGAGGCCCGCGAAAAGGAAAGCAGAATACCAAATTGCACCACGCCATGGGCCGCCTCATGCCTGGAAATATACCTGCACTTTGCAGACGGAATCAGGAACCAGTTCGCAGTGCTGCCCAATGGAACCAGGGTGCGAATCCTGCCACAATTCAAGAAGATGAAAACCGTCCCCGTTGCAAAGACAAAGACTGGCTATCGCTATACATTCCCAATGAAAGTCAAGGAGAATGCATTTAGTCTTGAATTGAGAATGCAGACATTTGCTGGCAAAGAAAACAACTTCCTCCCTGTAAATCTGTTCGGCGGCATCGCATCTTCCGCGACATCAAAGGAATTGCACGCTTGGCTCATCTTGAACAAATGACGAATATGGACGATAAATACCAGCTGCTGGACTGCGGCGACGGGCGCAAACTGGAACGCTTTGGCAAATATGTGCTGGACAGGCCATGCGCACAGGCCGTGTGGCGAAAGTCACTTCCACATTCAGCCTGGTCTGCGGCAGACGCATTCTTCACCAGGGAGCACAATGAGGGCTGGCGCGATACACGCCCCCTGCCCCGCGAATGGAAATGCACTCTTGGCGATGTCACCATGCTCCTGTCCAAGACGGACTTTGGTCATGTGGGCGTGTTTCCAGAGCATGTGTTCGCCTGGAACTGGATGAAGTCCCACTTGTCTGCGCCAAAGGCAAATGTGCTTAATCTCTTTGCATATTCAGGCGGCGCCAGCATCGCCATGGCAAAGGCTGGATGCAATGTGTGCCATCTGGACGCCTCAAAGAAAATGGTGGACTGGGCACACAGGAACGCGCAGGCAAACTCGCTTGAGGACGCGCCCATTCGCTGGATTGTGGACGATGTGGGCAAATTCCTGCAAAGGGAATTGCGCCGCGGCAGGCATTATGACGGCATTGTGCTGGACCCGCCCAGTTTCGGAAGAGGCACGAACCAGGAGGTGTTCAAGATAGACAACTGCCTTATGGAACTGCTGGAAAGCTGCGGCAGGCTGCTGTCTGACAATCCAATGTTCATATTCCTGTCCTGCCATACACCAGGCTATACGCCAACCGTGCTGAAGAATCTGCTGCTCCAGACGCTGCCAAAAGGCGGCATCGAGGCTGGCGAGCTGCTCATTCCTGGGCCAGTCCCACTGCCCTCGGGCATGTTTGCAGGATGGTTCCCAAACAAGAGGTAATTAACCATGACGTACAAAGCAGTCGCGCATAAAATCACACCCAAAAACAGCAAGGACCAGGGCAAGGACCATGCCACCACCATCAGGGAAATCCTTTCCCAAAGGAATGTATATGGACTGGATATTTCAAGCCCCTGGCTGGAAAAGGTGTTTGCCATCTACCAGCAGCCCCACCGCTATTTCCATACCCTGGAGCATCTGCGGGACATCTGCGTCGGAATACGCAACAATGCCTGGGACGATCCTGTCCTGGCCTCGGAACTGCTGCTGACGGCACTGTTCCACGATGTAATCTGGTATCCGCAAAGCCCAGTCAATGAAATGCGTTCAGCAGAGGCATTCGACTATGTGATGGCACAGGCTGGAAATCCAATTCCACCCGATGCGGCGGAGCGTGTTCGCCAGGCAATCCTGGCAACCAGCGACCAAAGTTCCATCACAAAACTGGCAATGACTTTCAATGACTTCGACTGCAATGTGCTTATACACGGCAGCCCCGTGGACCTGCTGGCATACGAATTCCAGATTTTTAGGGAATTCCAATACCTGAACGTGACAGAATACCGCAAGGGACGCGGCGCCTTCTTCAAACGCTTCGCACAACGCTTCCCCAAATGCAGAAAAGCAATGGACTTTTTGGTGGAATATCTGGAAAGAAGACGCCCACGCGTAGGCATCTACGCAGGAACATTCAACCCATTCCACATCGGGCATTTCTCCATCCTTGAAAAGGCGGAGCAGATGTTCGACAAGGTGATTGTCGCAGTCGGCATAAACCCGCAAAAACACACGGGCAAGGACCTGAACCTGGCAAAGACACTGCCGTTCCACGAGGTCATCTCATTCGACACACTGATGGTGGACCTGATACAGAAGGAATCCGTGCTCTGCGATGTGACGCTGGTGCGCGGCCTCCGCAACGGATATGACCTGGACTATGAAATGAACCAACTCTGCTTCATGCAGGAAATGTGGCCAGCGACACAGTCAGTTTACATTCCATGCGACAAGAACCTGGAGCACATCAGCAGTTCCGCCCTCAAGGGATTGTCCATCTTCGATGTCCGCGGCAGGGACTACATGTACTACCCCCACAAGTACGACTACTTCACCAAGAGCATCAAGGAACTTTTTGAATAGCAAACTGAATATGCGCCTCTTGGGCGCACATATAAAACAAGGAGAAAACTATGTTCATTGACATCCACTGCCACAGTTACCTTTGGCATACCTGCCCTCATCTTGAAACTGGAACAGACTGCCTCTCCACGCCAGACCACCTGGTCAAGCGCTATGATGCCGTCGGCATTGAAAAAGGCGTGCTTCTGCCAGTCTGCACCGTGGAGAACGTCATCACCCCTCAATGCAACGAGGAAATCATGTACATCGCAGAGAAATATCCTGGACGTTTCATACCATTCTGCAACCTGGACCCCAGGGCTCTGTACAATACACCATACTCGCCTCTGGACAAGATTCTGGCATACTACAAGTCAAAGGGATGCAAGGGCATCGGCGAAGTCACCGCAAACCTGCCCATACTGGACCCACGCGTGCAGAACCTCTTCCACGCCGCCGAAGTCAATGACATGCCGCTGACATTCCACCTGGCCCCAAAACAAGGCGGCCTTTA